>NZ_JBFSUV010000002.1:160187-268248 GCF_041467515.1 Vibrio sp. 10N.247.311.12 | reverse complement strand
TAGCATCTAGCATCTAGCATCTAGCATCTAGCATCTAGCATCTAGCATCTAGCATAAAAATATACAGGATTCACATGTACCAACTCAGCTTTTCTATGCCCGAGTTTCTTGAAAACTACTGGCATAAAAAACCAACCATCTTAAAGGGTGGCTTCCAAAACTTCGTCGACCCAATTTCGCCGGAAGAACTTGCTGGTTTATCGATGGAAGAAGAAGTGGATTCTCGCTTTGTCTCTAACCTCGACAATCAGTGGACTGCAGAACACGGCCCATTCTCTGAAGAAAAGTTTGGCGAATTAACCGAAACTCATTGGCAACTGATCGTTCAAGCAGCGAACCACTGGCACCAAGGCGCAAATCAGCTGACTGAGGCGTTCCAAGCGTTACCAAACTGGTTATTCGACGATCTCATGATCTGCTACTCAGCACCTGAAGGCGGCGTAGGCCCACATATTGATCAATACGATGTCTTCATCATTCAAGGTCAAGGCAAACGTCAATGGAAGGTTGGCGCTAAAGATGTTGGCCAATACAAAGAGACTGTTCAAGCGTCTGCACTTCGTCAAATTGAAGGTTTTGACCCAATCATTGATGAAACTTTAGAGCCGGGCGATATCCTTTATATCCCACCAGGTTTCCCACATGAAGGGAGCACGTTAGAGCCGTCAATGAGCTACTCTATTGGCTACCGCTCGCCTAAAGAACAAGAACTGATCAGCAACTTTGCCGATTTTGTGCTTGCTCATGATATGGGTGACGTACACCTGCACGATCCAGAATTCAAAATGCAAGAAGGCTACGGAAAAATTCGTTCATCGGATTTAAGTAATCTCACAGGCATGTTGAAATCTGCACTAGAGCAACCTGAAACCATCAGTGAATTCATGGGTTGTCTGCTAAGCCAATCACGCCACCAGCTTGATATCGTTGCTCCAGAGCCACTATGGACTCAAGAAGAGATCGCTCAACACATAGAGTCTGAAGGTGAAATTCACCGAGTATCAGGCTTAAAAGCGCTCTACCACGAAAATGAAAGCAACACGGCTTACATCAATGGCGAAGTGGTTAAGGTTGATGAAGCGGATTCTTCGTTACTCAACATACTTTGCGATGAGACCATGATTACCTCGGCTACTGCCCTATCTCCTTCGGGCGTAACTGTCGTGACTGAATTGGTCAACAAAGGCTACTGGTTTATCGAAGAGTAAGCAACGTCAACCGCTGGTTATTGCCTAGCCTCTAAATAAACAATTAAAAAAGGGACAAATGAAATCTTCATTTGTCCCTTTTTCTATTCAAGAACTGGTTAAGGCTTAATGCTTATACCTTGAACTGATTGACCAACTTCTGTTGTTGTTGAGACAGTTGGTCAATTTCATTGCCGACTTGCTCAGAAGCCGCGGCTTGCTCCAAGATCTTCGCACTCAAATCGCGAATATTAACCACGCTTTGATTTACTTCACCGGAAACCGATTGTTGCTCTTCGGCTGCTCGAACGATCTGACTGTTCATATCACTGATCGCCTCAATAGAAGTAAAGATCGACCCCAGATCTTCAACTGCTTTCTGAACGTGTAGTGCTGTATCGTTAGCTAGGATATTGCCTTCTTGTATTGCTTCAACGACATCTTGAGTTCCAGCATGAACCTTGTCGATCACCGCTCTGATCTCACCAACCGATGACTGGGTGCGACTTGCGAGGTTTCTTACCTCATCCGCAACAACAGCAAAACCTCGACCTTGTTCGCCAGCACGAGCCGCTTCAATCGCCGCGTTCAATGCCAGTAAGTTAGTTTGCTCAGAGATCCCTTCAATCACACTTAAGATCTCGGTGATGTTTCCGTTATTTTTTGCCAATTCTTCAACAATAGGAACAGCACTCGACATACGCTCCACCAGCTTTCTCATTTCACCTGCTGAAAGTTCGATGACTTGTTGCCCTTGTTGAGCAGAACGATTCGCTTCGCACGCTGCATCAACGGCCACTTCTGCATTTTGTACCACTAAGCCCGCAGTTTGAGTCATCTCTTCGGCCGCTGTCGCCACAAGATCGACTTCTTTAAATTGAGATTCACTGCTTTCTCTGGTGCTTGATGCCGATGCTTTAGCCTGGCTTGTCGTACTCGCCACTTGTTCAGTGGTGTGAATAACTTCTTTGATCGTGTGTTGTAACTTGTCTAAGAATAAGTTGAACCCTTTAGATAGCTGACCAATTTCGTCTTGAGACTTCACTTCCAAGCGCTGCGTCAAATCACCTTCACCTGAAGCGATGTCATTCAACCTTTCCACAACCTGACGAATCGGCTTCACAATAGACAACGAGGCAAACGCGATAATGGCTAAGCCAAAGATAATAAACACTGTACCGGCGATCACTTCTGTTTTGATGCCTTCACTTAGCTTAGTGCTAATGATGGAATCCAATTTATTTGCGTCAGCGACGACACTGTCTCTTGGGATCTCAAACAACACCCCCCAAGTTTGGTTAGCTGCAACAACAGGTGCAAAGGCAAGTAACCACTCACCGTTCTCGCTCCATTGCGTTGTCACTTCACCACCAAAGATAAAGTCGGTCATTAAATCACTGTTTGTATTGCCACTTTGGAAAGTTGAACCGACTGCAATGCTTGAATCATCAGAAGCGATGACCGAACCATCTAGACTAACCACGTAAGCTTTACCCGCACCGTTAAACAAGCTCTGGTCAGATTGAGTAATCACACTGGTTAAACCATCAAGTCTTAGATCAATACCAAGAAAACCAATAGCAACGTCGTCAACCAAAATAGGGACTGAAATAGAGGACGTAAGTAGTGCTACACCACCGCTGTTCACGACTCTCGGCGTACTAATACACGTTTGCCCTGAAGACAAAGGACAGTAAAAACGTTCGCTATTGCTGTCATCATTCAAGATAGATTCTGAAAGAACGTTCGCTAGAACATTTTCACCGTTATCTGCCACCTTCCAGTAAGGAGCAAAACGACCTTTTTCGTTAGAACCAACATAATCAGCATCGACATAATTCGCATCTTCACTATCGAGCAAGTCAGGCTTGAAAACTAGATACGCTCCTTGAATAGAGTCGAAGTTTAAAACCGAGCGACGAACCATTTCATCCAAGGCGGTACGAAGCTCTTCACTTGGTGTAAAGTTTTCGTCTGCATTGTTTTTTAGAAACTGAGCACTGGCCGCAAGCATCTCTGCGCGGTAAATAGCTTCGTCTACATAACGTTGAGTTTCTTGAGCATTAAGCTGAGAAACAGACGCCAGCAGCTGCTGAGTTTTATTGATAACTGATTCTGAACTTTGAGATTTGATGACTTGTTGATTGCTCGTTGCGTTGTAGATCGAGAAACCAATAAGAGACAGTGACGTAATGATTAAACAACAACCTGCTAAGAGGGTTATTTTCCACTGTACCGATAGAGAGCGCATTTAATATCCTTATTTAAGCCAAAAGACTTCCATAACCATAACTATCACATCGACAACGAATTGCTGTACAAAATGTAAACAAGTTAGACGAATAGCTTAGCGGATAATTACAGCACAAATTGCTTACATATAAAACGAAAGTTTATACAAATGTTAATAGAGCGTGTTTTCTTCCTTTTTTCTGTGATTTAAAATGATGTACTCATATAATCATTAGCTGTGTTGCTTAGGTTTTAGCGCTTTGGACATAGCGGACATAGCCAGAACATCGATATTTAAAGGAAGCCTACTCCACCCTCTCCCTCTTTAAAATGTAGCGATTTCGGATTAGTTTTTATAATCCAAGTTATGGATTTTTATCTTGCTCAACTTCACACTCTTTGATTGCTAAGCCCGCAATCAAGCTCTAATATCTCGCGCCTAGATTCCCTGATCACTTTATTCATTTGGCTCTCCTTTAATGGAGCGCTAAGGCTTTTTACGTCTTAATTTTTGGAGAGATACGCAAATGTCCGCCTCGTTTCCATTAGCGAAACTTACCTTTTTAATCGCTATTCTCACTGCCGTAGGTCAAATGACTCAAACGATGTACGTGCCTTCTATCGGTCATATGGCAGGTGAGTTCTTAGTTTCGGCATCTTCACTGCAAGCGGTGATGGCGTGTTACTTGATCCCTTATGGTCTGTCGCAATTTGTCTACGGCCCACTTTCTGATCGCCTAGGTCGTAAACCGATCATCGTGATTGGTTTGATCATCTACATCATCGGTACTTTGGTAGCATTGTTCGTTCACGAATATGAATGGTTCTTAGCAGGTAGCTTTATCCAAGGTCTAGGCATCGGTTGTGGCGGTGCGATGTCTCGTACATTGACTCGCGACTGTTTTGAAGGCGCAGAACTGCACCGTGCAAACAGCTTGATTAGCATGTGTGTGATTTTCTCACCATTGATGGCTCCTGTACTGGGTGGTTACCTAACAGAAGTTTTCGGCTGGCGTTCTAGCTACTTATTCCTTGCGCTGTTTGGTATTGCTGTTGTGATCACTATGATGACGAGCATGATGGAAACACTGCCGAAAGAACGACGCAAGCATGAATCGGTTGCCAACAGCTACAAGTTCGTTCTGTCTGATAAACGTTTCCAAGGTTTCTTATTGGTATTAGTCGCAACCTTTGCTGGTGTAGCCGTATTTGAAGCAGCGGCAGGTGTGTTGCTTGGTGGCGTACTTGGCTTACCGGCAACCACAGTAAGCTTGCTGTTTGTCTTGCCTATTCCAGGTTACTTAGTCGGTGCAGGCTTATCTAGTTACATCGCACAACGTCGCTCTGAGCGCCGTGCATTGAATGTTGGTCTGGTTGCGATATTGGTAGGCTCAACAGTGGTATTGATACCGGGTCTGTTTGGTCAAACAACAGCATTAACTTTGATTGGCGGTGCCACAATTTACTTCTTGGGCGCTGGCATATTATTCCCAGCAGCAACAACAGGGGCACTTTCGCCATTCCCGTACCACGCTGGTACTGGAGGTGCGATTTTAGGTGGTATGCAAAACCTAGGTGCTGGCATCGCAACACTATTGGCATCGTTCTTCCCAGCTCAAGACCAACTGCCACTCGGTTGCCTGATGATTGCTATGTCATTCATCGCTATGCTTGGTTTACGTTGGGTTAATCGTAAACCTGACCACTCAAACGAAATGCCATTGGCTATTTAACGTAAAACTCGAATCTTGCTAAACAAAGGAAAGGGACATACTGAAAAGTGTGTCCCTTTTTGTTGCACATTTATTCCTTCCACTCTCACGTATCAGTAATTTCATTTAACATTGCTTTGATTTTTTGAAAACAATAACAGACACTTACGATGAAGGTGCATATCCAGAATCCAATTATAAATAATATCACTGGAAGAACACCAACGTACCTGAACTCTCACAACAAAGGATGCTGGCATTAAAACGAGTAAGGTACACACTAGGGATATATAGATGCGTATCGCTTTAACCACATTAGTCGTATCAATAGCGCTTGTCGCCGGATGCAGCAATCAAGGAATATCAACCATGAACCACTACTCTCAATCACAGCTCGTCGCTCAGCAAACCCAAGCACCCGTTGCTAAGAAAGTCCCTCACGCAATGACGATTCATGGTGACTCCCGAATCGATGATTACTACTGGATGCGCGATGATGCACGCCAAGATCTAGAGATTTTGCAACAGCTTGAGCAAGAGAATCAGTACGCAGATACAGTGTTAAAACATACAGAAGCAGCACAAAAACAATTATTTCAAGAGATCAAAGGCCGAATCGCAAAAGACGACAATTCGGTACCGGTTCGCAAAGGCAGTTACTACTACTCGAATAAGGTCACAGGCGACAACGAATACCCAGTTCACCTGCGTGAAAAAAACTTTTTAGGCACAGACAAGCAAGTCATCTTAGATGTTAACGAGCTAGCAAAAGAGCATGAATTCTTCAGTATTGGTGGCTTAACGATCAGCCCAGACGAAAACTTGTTGGCCTATGGCGAAGATACGCTGAGCCGACGAATTTACACCATCAAGATCAAAGACCTCACAACAGGTGAATACCTAAAAGATGAAATTGAAGGCGCTTCAAGTGCTATCGCGTGGCAAAACGACAACCAAGCCTTCTACTACATCAAAAAAGATCCACAAACATTGCTAGGTTATCAAGTTTACCGCCACGTTTTAGGCAGCGCTCAAGCAAGCGATCAGTTAATCTACGAAGAGACCGATAGTGCTTACTACACCTCTTTGAGTAAAAGCAAAGATGGTGAACAGGTCTACATTTGGCATTCGAGCACAGAAACCAGCGGTGTCTCAGTCATCGATGCCAACAACCCAAAGGCTACAGCTGAGGCTTTCTACCCAAAAGAGACCGGCATAGAGTACAGCATCGCTAAGCTAGGTGATTGGTATTACATCTACACCAACTACCAAGCGGTCAATTTCCGTTTAATGAAAGTCACAGCTGAAGAGATGCATGATCGCTCAAAATGGGTCGATGTCATCCCAGCAGACGATAATACTCAGCTTGTAGATTTCGAGTTGTTTGATGACCATCTTGTCTACGAGCAACGCGCGGATGGCTTGTCTACAGTGAAAGTTCGCCAACTCTCAACAGGCCACGAGTTTCCACTTGAATTTAACGACACCGCATTTGCCGCTTACCTAACGAGTAACTATGAATTAGATAACGCAAAAGTTCGTATCTATTACAGCAGCTTAACCACGCCAGGTACTTACTATGATTTCGACCTAAGTACAGGTGAATCCGAGCTCATGAAGCAAACACCCGTATTAGGTGATTTCGAAGCGGATAACTACCAATCAGAGCGAATCATGATTACGGCTCGCGATGGTAAGCAAGTTCCTGTCTCTTTGGTTTATCGTAAAGACTTATTTAAGAAAGACGGCACTAACCCAATCTACCAATACGGCTATGGGTCTTACGGCTCTACGATTGAACCTACCTTCAGCTCAACTCGCCTAAGCCTACTGGATAGAGGTTTTGTTTATGCCATCGCACATGTCCGCGGTTCAGAAATGCTTGGTCGCCCTTGGTATGAAGATGGAAAAAAACTGACCAAACAAAACACGTTCAACGACTTTATTGATGTAACCAAAGAGCTTGTTGAAGAAGGCTACGGCGCAAAAGATAAAGTGTTCGCCGTTGGTGGCTCTGCTGGCGGTCTATTGATGGGGGCAATCATCAACCAAGCACCAGAACTGTACCGTGGTATTGGTGCACATGTTCCGTTTGTAGACATTGTGACAACCATGCTCGATGAATCGATTCCTCTAACCACCAACGAGTATGACGAATGGGGTAACCCGAACGATAAAGCCTACTACGATTACATGCTGGGGTACTCACCGTACGACAACATTAAGGTACAAAACTACCCGAACATGTTGGTGACAACAGGCCTCCATGACTCACAGGTGCAATACTTTGAGCCAATGAAATGGGTCGCAAAGTTACGGGAGATGAAAACAGACAACAACGTGTTGCTGTTCAAAACCGATATGGAAGCCGGTCACGGTGGCGCTTCTGGTCGATTTAAACGATTGAAAGAAGACGCACTTGAATACGCGTTCTTTTTAGATTTACTAAAGACTCAATAGATTCTACGTAACTGTAAGTATTCACATCATTTAATGTCGCCATTTTGTCTCTACAAAGTGGCGACAGAAATTATTAAGCATGGTTAAATACGATGAACCATGAAATCCACCAAATCAAAAACCTTTAAAAACAAGTAGTGCCAAAGGTTTACGAGAGGTATAAAAACAAATGAAAGTAATTAGCTTCAACATCAACGGTCTTAGAGCCCGCCTTCACCAACTGCAAGCTATTATCGACAAACACCAACCCGACGTGATTGGTCTGCAAGAGATAAAAGTGCACGATGAAGCCTTCCCAATTGCTGATGTTGAAGCAATGGGCTATAAGGTTTACTTCCACGGTCAAAAAGCCCACTACGGTGTGGCAATGTTGTGTAAGCAAGAGCCTATTTCTGTGCAGAAGGGTTTCCCAACAGATAATGAAGACCATCAAAAACGCATGATCATGGCGACGTTTGAAGATGAAGATGGTGAAAAGGTTACCGTGCTAAATGGCTACTTCCCTCAAGGGGATAACATCAAGCATGAAACAAAATACCCGTACAAACGCCAGTTCTATAAAGACTTAATGACTTACTTAAACGATTATCACAACAAAGATGAGCAAGTGATTGTGATGGGCGACATTAATATCAGCCCTATCGACGCAGACATCGGCATTGGTGAACCTAATGCGAAACGTTGGTTAAAAACAGGTAAATGCTCTTTCCAACCAGAAGAGCGAGAATGGTTGAAAACATTGATGGACTGGGGCTTTGTAGACAGCTTCCGCTTGCTGCACCCTGAAGTGAATGATCAATACTCGTGGTTTGATTACCGCTCAAAAGGCTTCGTAGACAACCGCGGCCTGCGTATTGATGTAGTCCTAGCGACTCAAAAGCTTGCCGATAAGTGTACTGAAGCTGGCATCGATTACGAGCTACGCGGCATTGAAAAACCGTCAGATCACGCTCCGATTTGGTCGACGTTTAAATAAAATCCAAATTAAATTTCAAATCAAAAATGCACAAGCTTTTGTTTAGCTTGTGCATTTTTTTTACTTAGCTCAAATCCACTCAAAAAGCTTGAGATAGTTCACATTCTCGCCACTGCCCATCTATACTATTTGGACAACCAATGGAGAGAGTTTTGTATGGACGCAAAGCCTTGGGCCGGTATAAATCCAATTAATCTGCGTAGTTTACTTCCGATGATGGTGGTCAGCGGAGCGATCAGCGTATTGATGTTAGTCGTTCCCTTATTCAGCCTTCAAGTGTTTGATCGAGTCCTCTCAAGTCAAAGTTTAGATACGCTTCTATTCTTGGCTTTCATTGCTGTGTTCCTACTTACAGCCCAAGCGTTCCTTGACGCGTCTAGAGCCAAGTATGCACAAAAGAAAGCGATCAAATTTGAATTTATCGCGTCTCAGCAGCTATTTGAACAAACCTCCTTCTCATCGAAATCAAAAGAAAAACATCTGTTCAACGATATAAGTGAGGTAAAGAGCCTACTCTCTTCTCCAGCCTACTTTGTCATGTTTGATCTGCCATTCACTCCCCTTTTTCTTATTATTATGTTTGCGATTCATCCATATATAGGATTAGTCGGTGTGGGTGCCGTTGTTTTTATTCTCATGACAACATTGCTTTCTCATTGGGTTAAATCTAAGCACTTTAAAACCACTTACTTAAGCCAGCTCGCAACACAAAGAAAAAACGACGAGTGCTTTCAAAAACACGCCACGATCTTTAGCCAACATCAACAACAAGGTTTAAGTCAGACCTACCAAGAAATATTGGCGGAGAAGAGCTGGTCTCGAAGCCATTTAGATCAAGCCACCTGTTCACTGAGTGCATTTTCTCGTTACATACGTATGGTCCTTCAACTCATCATCATGGCTGTCGGAGCAAGTCTAGTCATTCAAAATGCCATGTCTGCTGGTGGAATGATTGCGGGTTCAATCCTAATGGCGAGAGCACTCCAGCCAATTGAGATGCTCTCTAGTGGTATTCAAGCATGGAAAACTGGTTTGGATGCAAACAAACGCTTAGCTAAGGAATTTGCTTCTCATACTAAACATACCGAGCGAACCGAGTTGGAAACAATTAAAGGTGATCTGGTCATCGACAACGTCACATGGTTCGCGTCTGAAAAACTTAACAAGCCGACTCTTAATGGTTTGAAGCTAAGACTGGAATCAGGAAATCGAGTCGCATTGATAGGCCCTAGCGGGTCAGGTAAGTCTTCCATCTGCAAAATGATCACTAACGGCATATCGCCCTCAAAAGGTGGCATTTCTATCGATGGACTCAATGTTGAGTTGTGGAATCTGAATCAGTTCAAACACACCGTCGGTTATGTTCCTCAGCACATCGACTTTTTACATGGCACTGTCAAACAAAATATCGCCCGATTTGATTCCAACGTTACGGATAGCCAAATCGTCAGATCCGCTATTCAAGCCGGTGTGCATGATGCTGTTGTCGCCTTACCGAATGGATATGAAACGATTATCGGTTCTTTTGGTCATCAGTTATCTGGTGGACAAGCCCAGAAACTTGCCATCGCAAGAGCATTGGTTTTCTCACCTAAGCTACTCGTGCTTGATGAGCCTGATTCCCATCTCGACAAAGAAGGCGAAGAGTTTCTTGTTTCGCTATTACAATTGGCGAAAGAGAAATCCATTTCTGTCGTGATGGTAACGCATAACCCAAGCTTACTCAGACATGTCGATTGGGTTGTTGAATTGAAAAACGGCCAGATAACGCAAGCAGGCGAAGCGAGTAAAGTTGTCCGGTCGCTCTTCAATGTCGCTTCCTCGGAGGTGTCGAATGGCTAGTATTCATCATGACGATAAAGGTATTCACTTCGACGATGGTAGAAAACTGATCTTTTCTACATTCAAAATACAGGTGTTCATCTGGTTAGTTCTTGTGACTACTCTTGGTGGCTTTGCTGCTTGGGCATACCTAGCCCCGCTTTCTTCTGCTGCCATTGCGCCAGGCGTGATTATCGTAGAATCAAAGCGAAAACCCATTCAGCACTTAGAAGGCGGGATTGTAGAAATCGTCCATGTTTCTGACGGCGATCATGTTCAAAAAGGCGAACTACTCATCACGTTAAGTCACACACAAGCTCAAGCATCGCTTCTAAGGCTAAGAGCTCAGTGGCAAAGTGATTTAGCGCGGCTGAACCGCTTACAATCAGAGTTAGCGAGCCATCAAGAAATTCAATTTGATATGAGATTACTCTCCCTCATGAGCGACCCAAACGTATCAAGCTTACTTGATACGCAGAGTAAGCTTTTCAGCAAAAGACAATCGTTAAAATCAGGTGAATCCGATGTGTTACAGCAAAAAGTCGAGCAATCAAAACTTGATCTGCAAGGCTTCCAACAACGATTCTTAGCCGGAAACCGAAGCCTGAAGTATTTAGAAGAACAGGTACAAATGCACCAAGATTTGCTTGTTTCCGGTAACACATCCAAATCTCGGTTATTGGATTTACAGCGAGAACGCTCTCAATTACAAGGTAACGTTGCTGACCTCAAAGCTAGGATTGGCCACGCCAAACGCACCATCGCCGAAGCGAAATTAGAGCTGATTAACGCCGATTATACTTACGCCAAAACGCTCGGCGAAGAGATACAAGATTTAGAAAGAAAGCTGAATGAAACCAGAGAGGCTATGGTCAATGCTCAAGATATTCTTACCCGGGTTGAAATAAGAGCACCTCAAAGTGGTGTGGTGGTTGGACTTAATGTGGTCTCCGAAAATGCCATTGTTCCACCCGGTGAAACCTTAATGGAATTGGTTCCGCAAAATGACGAGTTGATTGTAGAAGCGTTAGTCAAGCCAGAAGACATTGAAGCCTTACGAATTGGGTTGGATACCCAAGTAAGACTGACCGCATACAGTTTCCGTAAAACACCACCGATTCGTGGAAAGTTAGTCCATATTTCGGCTGACCGCATTAGCGATCAAGCCACAGGATCTTCTGCTTACTTAGCGAGAGTATCGTTAGATAAGTCTGAGCTAGAAGCATTAGAAAACATCTCATTGTATCCGGGCATGCCCGCAGAAGTGATGATTTTACTTGAGCAACAAACACCGCTCGAGTATCTACTCAATCCACTCTCTGTGAGCGCCTATAAGGCAATGAGAGAAATTTAACCAAGCGCGAGAAGAAAAAGCCAAACTCATCGTGAGGTGAGGACGGAAAGCCGCAGATCTCAAGGATGAAGCGAGATGGCTGGGCTGCCTCTATGTATCGAATGATATGTGAGGAAAAAACGATGGCAGAAGTAACCAATACAGCAGCAGGACTGAAAAGTAATGGTAGCAATGATACCAATATACTAGTAGATGGTCCTAACCTCCCCACCCCAGAATCTAGAGATGTCAACAATGACCTTTCTAACCTCAGCGGCGATAACCTCGAAGTACGAGCCGGTAAAGGCGACGACATTGTGCATGCCGGCAGCGGCGATGACTTTATCGCTGCTGGACGTGGATCGGACACAATTAAAGCAGGTGCCGGAAACGATGTGGTTGAAGCTTGGAATCATTCGCTCAATGCTGGTGATGAAGCCGGCGTTAACCGCGATTTAAGCGCGGCACGCGATAAAGATTTAGAAGCGCTAGGAGAAGAGTGTGTTGACGACATTGTGGTTGCAGGTGCCGGTGATGATTATGTTGAAGGCGGTGCGAACAATGACATTATTTATGGTGACAGAGGCGCTGGTGCAGAATTTGGCGAAAACCTAATCAGCGATGGTGATTTTGAAGCTTTTGACCTTGGCAATACATGGGGAACAGCGCCAAGCGCCGGTGCATGGAACGCCGAGGTTGGCAGTATCGAGATTCAAGAACAACTGCATGGCGGTGTCCCAGCTGATGGTTACGGGACTGATATCGCCAGTGGTCACTTCCTAGAATTAGACTCGCATGGCGCGAATTCAAATTCAACCGTCTCCCAAACATTTACGGTCGATGACGACGGTATATATCAACTCGATTTTTCCTACGCTTTCCGTAATAAAGGAGGCGATAGCACCACCGCTCCTTTCACAGTCCAAATAATGGCGGGCACCGACGTTGTATTCGAGAAGTCTTTCCAAGACATTGACGGCGTCGATGATGATTGGGATCTGTTTAGCGAAGATGTCGATCTCTCTTCAGGAAATTACTCACTCAATTTTATTGCCGACGGCGCAGAAGACACCTTTGGGGCTCTGATTGATAATGTGTCATTGAAGCAGGTACTGCATAACGATGTGCTCATTGGTGATAACGGGCCAGACGCTGCAAATGAAGGCGCCGCTGGGAACGACTTGATTCGAGGCGGTAAAGGGAATGACGTAATTATCGGCGATAACTTTGAAGCGCTGTCGTTTAACGAAGGAACCGGCGAGTTTGAATTAGCGGAGCCAACGACATCCGTCGACCTATCAGCAAATTCAACCGCCTACAACGCTGATGGATCTGTCGGTACCGTTGATACAGGTAATGCAAGTTCTGGCGGTACAGGTTATGGGGTAGATGGCGCAGCAGAGGCTGGCGTGCTTGCTCAAATTGGCTTCAGCTACGACGGCGTTACCGGTGAAGGTGCATCAGAGATGTTTTCCGTCAGCTTAGACGAACATACAATGATTGCTAAAGTCGGCATTTCCAACCTCTACTTAAATGAAGGCGACAATGGCGTAGATGAGGCAGGCCATTGGGCAGCATATCGGGAAGGTATTCTGGTCGCTGAGGGCGATTTCATTGCGAGCGATTTAGCGGATGGCAATAACAACAGCGGTTATCTAAACATCGGTCCTGATGACACTGGCTTTAAAGCCTTTGATGAACTTCAGTTTACTGCCGTTGGTCCTGCATTTGACAAAAACGGAGACGCTAATGCCGATTCAAGTGACTACTACGTCACTTCTGTTACCACCGATGGCCTAACGGGTGACGGAACCGATATATTGCGCGGTGGTCGTGGGGACGATGTCATTCTTGGTGGTGACAACGCCAAAGGTGGCATACCTGAACTCGATCCTGAGACGGGTTACTACGATGTAAGTAGCTTCAGAGGGACTATTGACGTCACTATGGAAGGCACCGAAGCGGGCTTCGAAAATTCGTTTGGTTACTTCACAAAAGACAGTGAAGGCAATGTAAACGCTGAAGTCATTTGGGGGAATGTGAAAGATCACCTTCCAAACTCTGAAGCTGGCAACAGCTTTAGTCTCGATTTGGGGCACTGTGATGATTGCGTTGATACGCTCGGGTTCTTCATTATCCCAGATGGCGGGAATGACGGTTTCGTCTCAGGCGAAAGTATCGCAATTGACTTAAACACTCAACAAGCGACCAGCTCTAACAATAGTGACCACCCCTTCTTGCTGGGCGTACAAAATTTAGTCGGTAGTAACGGCAACCTTACCTTAGATGTTAGCGGCATTAACAACTTCAATCCGGGTACAGAACTCGGAAATCAGTTCTGGAATGACAACCCTGGCGGTGATGGTGACTTCGATGATGTGGTAACCACCGTTGAAATCGACGACCAACCAGAGCAATTGTTTGGTGGTAAAGGCGATGATTGGCTTGATGGCGGAGACGGAATCGACCATATCAAAGGCGGTAAAGGCGATGACATCATCATTGGTGGTGGTGGTGCAGACGAAATCCGTGGGGGTAAAGGCAACGATACAGTAGCCTTTGATGCAGAGGATACTCTAATTCATGGTGGTAAAGGGTTCGATGTACTGGTCGCCAATGACCCTGGTGGTGTCGATATCGACATGTCGAAGGGGTCAAACATCAATGGGTTTGAAGCAGTCATAGGGGGAGACTCAGCTAATGACAAACTGACTATTTCTCTAGGTAAAACCTTCAATCAAAACCATGACCTTGATGGTAATAGAGCAAAGAACGACGACCAAGTTGCTGAATTCTTTGCTTTAGGAATTGAAGATATCGACGCAAGTCATCTTCAAGGATTCCAATACCAAACCGCAACATCAGTGACGCTAGACCAAGATATGCAAGATAAACTTGGACTCGATGGAACTGAAACGATTACCGCTTATAGCTTCACCAAAGGAGGCAAAGAAGTCATCATCTACACTGATGCATCCTTTGATGGTGATTTCATTGGCGTTAATGAAGTTTAATTGCTTTTTGAACTAGTAAATCAGAAGCAAAGTTAAAGGACTTATTGCTTGTGTAATAAGTCCTTTTTGCTTCAAAGAGCTACTCAACTAATTCCTATACAAACCCTAAATAAGAACGGCGCTCAATGAGCGCCGTTTTGTTAACTGTGTGAATACCGTGCAATTAGCTAAGGGGTCTTAGATAAGCAAGGAAACGCTTCTCTGCGAATTTGAAAATCGCGATGATGATGAACGTTAGTGCCATGTAGAACAGACCTGCCGTTAGGAAAGACTCGAATGGGGCATAGTAACGAGAGTTAACCAAACGAGCTGCACCGGTTAGATCCATAATGGTTACGATACCCGCTACCGCAGAGCCGTGAAGCATGAAGATAACTTCGTTACTGTAAGCCGGTAATGCACGACGTAGAGCACTTGGCAAAATGATGCGGCGGTAAGTCTTTGGTGTGCTCATGCCGTACGCTTTTGCTGCTTCAACTTCACCTTTAGGTAAGCCGTTAATGGCACCGCGAATGATCTCTGCCGTATATGCTGATGTGTTAAGAATGAATGCTACTAGAGCACAGAACCAAGCGTTTTCCCATAGCGTGTCTTTTACTGGGAAGAACTGATCCATACCGTAGTAAATCAGATACAACTGAACCAATAACGGTGTACCACGGAAGAAATAAATGAACGACCAAGCCGGAGCGTTAATCAGCATATTTGGGCTGTTACGAGCAATCGCTAATGGTATGGCTACGAATAAGCCAATAATCAAAGCGACACAAACCATCCAAGCCGTTGTCCATAAACCACCAAGGTAAATCGGTAGGCTTTCAATTATCAATGAAAAGTCCATAACTACCTCGCGTGGATACTGAATTTACGTTCAACCAGCTTAAGCAGGCCCGTTGAAACACTGGTGAAGAATAAGAAGATAATCGCCACTGTCATATAGAAGGTAAATGGCATTTTGGTTGAACCCGCTGCCAGTGCGCTAACACGCACCATATCTTCTAGGCCAATAATGGAAACCAACGCAGTGGTTTTAAGTAATACCAGCCAGTTGTTCCCAAAACCCGGTAATGCGTGACGAATCATCTGCGGTAGCAGTATGCGGTGAAACGCCTTTACAGGGCTCATACCATAAGCTTTTGCCGCTTCCATTTCACCGCTGTCGACAGCCATGATGGCACCACGGAACGTTTCTGCCATATAGGCACCGAAAATAAAGCCTATGGTTAAGACACCAGCAACAAATGGGCTGACATCAATATAATCAGGTAAGTAAGCGGTCCATTCGTGGTTAGGATCACTGGATGCAAACCACTCGTTGAGCCACTCGTTGATGGAATACAAACTGTTGTTTAAAAGGATTTGTCCACCAAAGAAAATCAGCATCATCAGTACGAGATCTGGAATGCCTCGAATGACGGTTGTGTAGAGGGTTGCAATAGCACGAGCCCAGCGATAAGGCGCGAGTTTTGCTAAGGCACCTAGCATACCAAGAACCATAGCTAAAATTAGCGACAGCAAGGCAACTTCGATTGTGAGCACCGCCCCTTTCAGGATCGACGCTTCATATCCTTGTAAATCAAACATAATGGATTCCAACAGAACTGCGAAAAAGTTGGTAAGACAGGGAGAGGAGAACCTCTCCCTTAAGAATTGACGCTAAAGATTACTGACCGTATACGTCGTAGTTGAAGTATTTAGCCGCGATATCTTGGTAGATGCCTTTTTCACGTAGTGAAAGGATTGCCGCATCTAATTGCTTAGTCAGATCTTTGTCTTGCTTACGAACAGCAATACCCATACCTTCACCGAACCACTTAGGATCCGTTAGAGAGGGGCCAACAAACTCGTAGTCTTCACCACCAGCTTTGTTCAGCACGCCTTCTTCTAGAGCAGATGCATCACCTAGTACAGCAGCAACACGACCGTTTGCTAGATCAAGGTAAGCTTCGTCGAATGAACCGTAACGAACGATCTCTACTGTATCGCCGTAGTTGTCTGTTAGGTATTTATCGTGAGTTGTTGCACGTTGAACTGCAATCTTTTGACCGCTTAGATCATCAAAGTTAAGGCCTGCACCTTTCTTAGCGATGAACTTGTTTGGGATAAGTGCGTATTTACCAGTGAAGTCGATTTTTTTCTTACGCTCTTCCGTGATAGACATTGCCGCGATGATCGCATCATATTTACGAGCAAGTAGAGAAGGAATGATACCATCCCAGTCTTGTGCAACGATCTTACACTGCACCTGCATTTCAGTACAAAGTGCGTTAGCCATATCGACATCGAAGCCTTTCAGTGACCCGTCAGCTTCTGTCCAGCTAAATGGAGGGTAAGCACCTTCAATACCAAAGCGTACTGTTTTCCATTCTTTTGCTTGAGCTACGCCCGTTGCAGCAGTTGCAGCAAGTGCCGCGACTAATAACCACTTTTTCATATCCCTACTCCTGTGATTTAGGTTTTTATGTTTTGCTAGTTTTAATATTGTGTTTGTTGTTGCTTATTAACTTACTTGTTGTGTTTTATTGTTCACACCGTCGCTGTTTACCGTTGGCAACGGCGTTTCAATTCTGATTAGTAAATCGATGAGATAAATTGTTGTAAACGTTCAGATTCAGGTTCCGTAAACAGTTTAGCTGGATCGCCCTGTTCTTCCACTAGACCTTGGTGCAGGAACATCACATGGTTTGATACGTCACGAGCAAAAGCCATTTCATGTGTTACCACAAGCATAGTTCTTCCTTCTTCTGCTAGATCTCGCATTACACCGAGTACTTCCCCTACTAACTCAGGGTCAAGTGCTGATGTTGGCTCATCAAACAGCATCACTTCCGGATCAACCGCTAACGCTCGAGCAATTGCCGCTCGTTGTTGTTGTCCACCGGATAAATGACCTGGGTAGTAATCTTTGCGCTCATACAAGCCTACTTTTTTAAGTAGTAGTTCTGCATTTTCAATCGCTTGAGCTTTAGGTACACCTAATACGTGAACGGGTGCTTCGATAACATTTTCGAGAACGGTCAGGTGAGACCAAAGATTGAAGCCTTGAAAAACCATCGCTAAGCGTGAACGGATACGCTGTACTTGTTTTTCGTTGGCAGGAACAGATACGCCTTGGCGGTTGTTTTTCATTTGAATTAATTCGCCATTAACCCAAATCTCGCCTGCAGTTGGTGTCTCTAAAAGGTTGATACATCTAAGGAAAGTACTTTTACCCGACCCTGAAGATCCGATAATCGATACAACATCGCCTTTATGCGCAGAAAGTGAAATTCCCTTTAAAACTTCATTTTGACCAAACGTTTTGTGTAGATCCTTTATGTCCAGCGCTGGTACATCTTTCATGCGCTTTCTCTCCCAAGTTTGTGAAAATGCAAGGTACTCCGACCTTTTCATGCGATACAAACTAGCACCACACGAAACAACATGCAACAAATTATTAACCTGATAAATTGGAATAAATAGCGATTCACTCTGACTTATTATGCAAAAGGTAGCGTTTTCGCCTCAATTTAATGAATGAGTTCTATCAATAAGCTGCAATTACACCCCTTACATTGTTTAAATAAAGTTAATCAAAATGAGATTCACGTAGCTTGATGTCTCACAAGAAAAACAAGTTTTGTGAACTTAGATACGCCGAGATCTGCAAAATATAATCTGCACGCTCAACACTACATACACACCGTAAGGCACAATTATTTTAAGGTTATTACATTGTAAACATTTCACTCGGAACAGTTGGGAAGCAAGTAATAGTGAAATAACTCAGTAAGAATTGAGTATTGAACTCGAGCCATGACGACAAAGGCTCGAAGAAGATAGGTAAACGTCAATTTGTGAAAACTAATTACACGATTCATCAATGGGAAGTTAATGAATCGCTGCGTTTTGTAGCTTTCTTTCACATATACTCATAAAGTGATCAAGATCAATCACCCTAAAGGGTAAGCTTGTTAGACTCCTCAGCAAAGAATAAGGCATTAAAAATGCCAAACATTTCTTTTAACTTAGCTGCATAAAGCACAGCAAAACCGTGCAACATAATGTTAATGAGTTATAACTAAGAAATAACGCAATTACGCAATTACGCGAACTTATAGAATTCAATTTTAGAATTACTAACAAAAAATATGAGGAATCTATGTCAGACGTTGTCAATAATGCGAACTCTGAAGTAGAAGAGAAAAGCTATAAAGAGCTACACCGTCCTGCTTCTGAATTTGAGAGCCGCTCAGATTATCTAGATCACGAACTTCAAATCATGAAGCCTCGCCGCTTCGGTTTAAACCTTCCAGGTCGTGACTTCCGCTTTGAACTTGAAGATCTTGTTCCTGCACTTGCTGGTACTATTGGTATCATTGCGATGTACTCTGCAGTAATGATGTCGTGGGCTGATGGCCTAACTCAAGCTTGGGATCACGTAAACCTAGGTAAAGACTTCGCAATTGAAGTCGCTCGTGTAGAAATGCTTATTCCTGCACTACTGTTTTGTATCCTTGCTTCTGGTTTCTTTAACCCTAAAGCAAACCTTGCCGGCAACCACGGCCCAATGATCCCTCTTATCGGTACCATCGCTCTCGCTGGTGCTCACCCTCTTGCATTGGCCATCCTGATCGGTGTGTTCGGTCTCATCCTAAGTTTCCTAAAAGGCGGATCTAAACTTGTTAACCTAACTTCTGAAGGTACAGCAGGTGGCTTGCTCATATTCTTAGGCTTAACCGGTACCATGAGCCAAATCAACTCAATTCAAGAGTGGGCGGTTGGTCTTCAATCTTCTACCGTTGAAGCGGGCAGCATGGGTTACGTTGGTTTAATCGTTCTTGCTATTACTATTGCTATCTACGCTTTCTTAGCAAAAGTGAACAAGCGTTGGTTAGCTATCCCTGTTTGTGCATTCACAGGCCTTGCTATTGCATTAGTTCTAGGTGCTGGTTTCGACATCGTATTCGAAACTGAAATGGGTATTCCAAACCTAAACCCAGTTTACTGGTGGGGTTCTACTTCTGAAGGTTGGATGCTTGGCTTGCCAAACGTTGAACACTTCATCGCATCTCTACCATTTGCAATCCTTGCTGTAGCAATGTGGTCTCCTGACTTCCTAGGTCACCGTATCTTCCAAGAACTGAACTACCCTAAACGCTCTGAAAAAGTTCTGATGGATGTTGATGACACAATGACTATGTGTTCTGTTCGTCAAATGGTAGGTACTGCAGTTGGTGGTGGTAACATCACATCTTCTTGGGGTACTTACATGATCCCAGCAGCAATCGCGAAACGTCCAATTCCTGGCGGCGCAATCTTGCTTGGTTCTCTATGTATTATTGTTGCGATTCTTGGTTTCCCGATGGACGTAGCAGTATGGCCACCAGTGATGCGTGTTGCGCTACTTGTAGGTGTATCTCTACCTCTACTTGAAGCAGGTATGCAAATGGTTAAGGATTCAAAAGATTCTCAAGCGGCTGGTATCTGTATCTTTGGTTCAGCGGTTGTTAACCCAGTATTAGCATGGGCACTAACTATGCTTCTTGATAATAATGGTCTAATTGGTGATAAAGAGCGTGCAAAGCGTCTATCATTTGTAGATAAGATTGTTATCCCTGTTGGCGTTTTAGTTATCTGTCTAGTGGCAATGCTTGCAGTTGGTATGCTAGAAGGTCAGTATGGTCTAAAAGCTTGGCTATAATAGTCCTTACTACACAAAAGTAGTATTAGGATTAAAAAAAAGTTTGGGTGGCAACCCCTGCCACTCAAATTTTTTCAACTTTTTTTGGCATTTATTGATTTAGTTTAAGGTTTGCAGAAATTTTTTAGCGTAGTCTTGAATACATAGAGTAAAGACAACATATAAAAGGTAGTGACAATATATATAACCATATGATGCTTATATGCTCATATATATTGTTATTAATAAGAGTGTACTACCCTTACGAGGGGCGCTGGCTCAACAGTGTTAATGTACGTATTTTTTCTACTAAAAAGGTAGGTATGTCATGGCAGAGCAATTTGCTAAAGCTTGGGAAGATTTTGCTGCAGGTGAGTGGCAAAGCGAAGTAAACGTTCGTGATTTCATTCAAAAGAACTACACGCCGTATGAAGGCGACGAGTCTTTCCTAGTTTCTGAGGGTACTGAAGCAACTAACAAGCTTTGGTCTTCGGTAATGGAAGGTATCAAACAGGAAAACGCAACTAAAGCACCTGTAGATTTCGATACTTCTGTTATCTCTACCATTACTGCTCACGATGCAGGTTACATTGAGAAAGATCTTGAGACTATCGTTGGTCTACAAACTGAGAAGCCACTAAAACGTGCAATCATCCCTAACGGTGGTGTGCGTATGGTTGAAGGTTCTTGTAAAGCATACGGTGAAACTCTTGACCCAATGGTTTCAAAAATCTACTCAGAATACCGCAAAACACACAATGCTGGCGTTTTCGATATCTACACTCCTGATATCCTAAAATGTCGTAAGTCTGGTGTTCTGACTGGTCTTCCTGATGCTTACGGCCGTGGTCGTATCATTGGTGACTACCGTCGTGTTGCACTTTACGGTATTGATTTCCTAATGAAAGACAAGCAAGCTCAATTTGCTTCTCTTCAAGAGCAATTCGAAAACGGTGAAAACCTAGCAGAAACAATGCAACTGCGTGAAGAGATCTCTGAGCAACATCGTGCTCTTGGTCAAATCAAGCAAATGGCTGAGAAATACGGTTTCGATATCTCTGAGCCAGCTCAAACAGCTCAAGAAGCTATCCAGTGGACTTACTTCGGCTACCTAGCTGCTGTTAAATCTCAAAACGGTGCTGCAATGTCTCTAGGTCGTACTTCGACTTTCCTAGACATCTACATCGAGCGTGATATCGCTGCTGGCAAGATCACTGAAGAACAAGCACAAGAAATGATCGACCACTTCGTAATGAAACTGCGTATGGTTCGTTTCCTACGTACTCCTGAGTACGATGAGCTGTTCTCTGGCGACCCAATCTGGGCAACAGAGTCTATGGGTGGTATGGGTATCGACGGTCGTACGCTAGTAACGCGTTCGAACTTCCGTTTCCTAAACTCTCTATACACTATGGGTCCTTCTCCAGAGCCAAACATCACTGTTCTTTGGTCTGAGCAACTACCTGACGGCTTCAAGCGTTTCTGTGCGAAGGTATCTATCGATACTTCTTCTATCCAGTACGAAAATGATGACCTAATGCGTCCTGACCTAGAGTCTGATGATTACGCTATCGCTTGTTGTGTATCTCCAATGATCGTTGGTAAGCAAATGCAGTTCTTCGGTGCTCGTGCTAACCTTGCTAAAACAATGCTTTACGCAATCAACGGCGGTGTGGACGAGAAACTTAAGATGCAAGTTGGTCCTGTTTCAGACAAGATCACTGACGAAGTTCTTAACTACGATGACGTAATGGGTCGCCTAGACACATTCATGGACTGGTTAGCTAAGCAATACGTGACTGCACTAAACAGCATTCACTACATGCACGACAAGTACAGCTACGAAGCGTCTCTAATGGCTCTTCATGACCGTGACGTTCGTCGTACAATGGCTTGTGGTATTGCTGGTCTATCTGTTGCAGCTGACTCACTGTCTGCAATCAAGTTCGCGACTGTTAAACCAATCCGCGACGAAGATGGCATTGCAACTGACTTCGAAATTGAAGGCGATTACCCTAAATACGGTAATAACGACTCTCGTGTAGATGATATTGCTTGTGAACTAGTTTCTACGTTCATGAACAAGATCCGTAAGCTTAAGACTTACCGTAACTCTATCCCTACACAGTCAGTTCTTACTATCACGTCTAACGTTGTATACGGTAAGAAAACTGGTAACACTCCAGACGGTCGTCGTGCTGGCGCTCCTTTCGCTCCTGGTGCAAACCCAATGCACGGTCGTGATGAGAAAGGTGCTGTAGCATCACTAACGTCTGTAGGTAAACTACCATTTGCTGACGCACAAGATGGTATCTCTTACACGTTCTCTATCGTGCCAAACGCACTAGGTAAAGAACAAGACAGCCAACGTGCTAACCTTGCAGGCCTAATGGATGGTTACTTCCACCACGAAGCTGGCATTGAAGGTGGTCAACACCTTAACGTTAACGTTCTTAACCGCGAAACTCTTGAAGACGCAGTTAAGCACCCTGAGAAATACCCTCAGCTAACAATCCGTGTATCTGGTTACGCTGTTCGCTTTAACTCTCTAACTGCAGAGCAACAAGCTGACGTAATCGCACGTACATTTACTGAGTCTCTATAAGCTCACGCTCAATAGACAGTAAATAATATTAGCCTCGCCAATGTGCGGGGCTTTTTTATATCTGAAATAAATCGCACTACACTCACCTATCCCGCGAAATGTTAGGTTGAGCAAAAAAGCACCCTGCCATTCACTTTTTTTCCACAAATTCTGTCAAATTACGGTAATATCGCGGTTCATAATTTAAGAGTAACTGCTCCATGAAATACCTGCGTTGTTTACCCCTGATTCTTCTCTCTTTCTCATCTTTAGCCTCTGAGCGTTCTACGTTAACTTTTGCTTTAGATAATGATGGTATTTTTGGTGTCGACCAAGACTATACCAACGGCTTATTTCTGGGTTACACATCATCAAGTATTGCGCCATATAACTGGGTAAAACCATTGAGTCTTTCCTACTGGGGCGCAAGCTCTCTAGACAAGTGGGAAATCACCATTGGCCACAAGATGTATACGCCTTCTGACATTGAGTTAGAAACGCCATCGCCTAATGATCGCCCATACGCAGGTTACCTTCACACTGAATTCAATTACATCAGCTTAAACCCACAGCAAGCCCAGCGTTTTAATATCACGTTTGGTACTACGGGCGAACGTGCACTGTCTGAAGATGCTCAAAAGCTGGTTCACTCGATCACAAAATCAGATGAGCCGATGGGTTGGGAATACCAAGTTGATGATGAGTGGGCGGGAAGCGTTGGTTACCTAAGCCATTTCAACCTAATGCGTAATCAAGCTCTTGCGAATACTGACTACGAAATCTCTAACGTTTCTGAAATCAACGTCGGTAACTTTAGAAGTGATATCTCGACTGGTTTTATGTTCCGTTGGGGTACGGACTTAGGCGGTAACTTTGGTGCAGCTAACATCACCACAGAAAACCCATTCAAACCTGGCATGATCGGCGCATCAAACGCTGGTTGGTTTACCTATGCAGGCCTCGAAGGTCGCTACCGATTCAACGACCTGACTATCGAAGGCGATCGCTCAGGTGTTGATGAGTACGCTAATAAAAACAACGAAGATCCAGCGATCTACGATGTGACTTTAGAGAACATTCAAGCAACTGCTGTATTGGGTGTCGCTTGGTATAACCGATACGTTGGTGCCTCTTTCGCGCTAACCGCAAAAACACCGGATTACGAAGAAGCGAAAGAGTCAGTGTACACCACTGGCGGTATCACAATGTTTGCTTTCTTCTAGCCACCAGTAAGGGCTTTCGTCCTTTACTTTTCAAGTTTAATAAAGGCAATCATCTTCACAGGTGGTTGCCTTTATTTTTAAAGGTCTCGTTACCATTTGACCCTATTTTATGTACCGTTTTTGTAATAAAATAAACGGTATAAATTCCTCTACGAGAATAGCTCATGTCTACAACTGGTCGCATTCACTCATTCGAATCTTGTGGTACTGTCGATGGCCCTGGTATCCGCTTTATTGTGTTTCTTCAAGGCTGCTTAATGCGTTGTATGTACTGTCATAACCGTGATACATGGGATCTTCATGACGGAAAGGAAGTAACGGTCGAAGAGATCATCAACGAAGCAAAATCATACCGTCATTTCATGAAAGCATCGGGCGGTGGTATCACCTGTTCTGGTGGTGAAGCGATGCTACAACCTGAGTTTGTTCGTGACTTTTTCCGCGCAGCTCAAGCTGAAGGCATCCACACTTGTCTTGATACTAATGGCTACATTCGTAAGCACACTGAAGTGGTTGATGAAGTCCTAGAAGCCTCTGATCTAGTTATGTTGGATCTTAAGCACATGCGAGATGAGATTCACCACGATTTCATTGGTGTATCAAACAGACGTACTCTGGATTTTGCGCGCTACCTACACAAAATCGGTAAGAAGACGTGGATTCGTTATGTGATTGTCCCTGGCTACACGGACACGCCTGAAGATGCTCATCTGCTAGGTGAATTCATCAAAGACATGGATAACATCGAGAAAGTAGAGCTGCTTCCATACCATAAGCTGGGTGCACATAAGTGGGAAGCACTTGGTTTTGACTACCCTCTTGAAGGTACAAATCCGCCAAGCAAAGAGAAAATGGATGAGATTGTTGCTGTTCTTAGCCAGTATCATTCAAACGTAAAATACTAATACTGCAGACGATGCTCAACCTCTATTTTAAACGCCTCAATTTCGATTGGGGCGTTTTCTTTTCTAGCGCTAACTATCCTTTCACTTTTCTTTACAACTTTTGTTTATCAATTAAAAAAATCATATTAAATCCGTGTTGAGATCATGTTTCCACGCGTAGGAATGCTGTTACTCTTACTGCAACAAAAGAATATAACATTTAGTTTTTTAGTGAGGCTCATCCCATGGAAATGACCAATGCTCAGCGTCTAATTCTATCAAATCAATACTACCTAATGTCTCAAATGAACCCTGAGAACTCGGCGAAATACCAGCGTCTACAAACGATTGTAGAACGTGGTTACGAACTCCAAATGCGTGAACTTAACAAAGAGTTTGGTTGTTTGACTGAAGCAGAATGTCGCGAAATTATCGACATCATGGAGATGTACCATGCAATGCAAGAGTCGAACAAAATGCTTGCAGAACAAGAGCGTGCTGAAGTAGACCAACGTCGCCTGCAGTTCTTAGGTTTTGATATCGCTTCTGAAGCGCAGATCGTACACTACGTGCGTTTCCTTGTTGATTCTGAAGGTCTTTACCCTCAATTCGACAAAGCCGATCACCACTTCAATAGCCAGATGCCAATGCTAGAGAAGTACCGTCGCATGCTAACAACATGGCGCAACTGCCCTCGTCAGTACCACCTATGTGCGACAGAGCTATCTCAAATCTTTAGCGCTTAATTCGTTAATAGATCAGCGATAACTTTTAAAAAGTTTCAAGAAAAAGGGTTACTCATCATGAGTAACCCTTTTTTTAATGTTCGCACACAAAGAGAAAAACCAAAGCAACTAGAAAACGTAAGCAACACCAACGTTCGCGGCCATGTTGATACCACTTTCAAGTATTGGGCTATTCTCTATATCACCTTCAAGGTTGGTATAACGAACGCCACCAGTTACTCGAACATTTGGCGTAACATGCAGATAGCCACTATTTTGAACCCATTATTCTTCACTACATCTACCTATTTATTGAGCAATTTTTGATAACTTAGCGCATTATATGGTACTCCATTCCAAAAATCAATAGAGCCCAGTTATACATCTAATGCACATAAATCCATTGTGAGTATTGTTAAGCGACCTAAAATCTCAAAACAAACGGCCAGATCCCCTCGAATGTAAAATAATTTGATTCTACGCGCCTCAAGTTGCCTATTGCGCTCGCCACGTTTTTCACACGCAAAATTGTAAATAAATACATAATTGTTAAGCAAAATTGTGGAAGCGGGTCTAACCTTAAAATGTAGGGAGAGCCTATTTTTCAATCGCTCGTCAGTTTTGACTGGTTAACAAGGGGAATGTGACTATGAGTATCTTTGACCACTATCAATCACGTTATGAAGCAGCCAAGGAAGAAGAGCTGACATTGCAGGAGTTCTTAGGGCTGTGTAAAGACGATAAAAGTGCTTACGCTAATGCTGCCGAGCGCTTATTACTAGCCATTGGCGAACCAGAGGTTATTGACACTGCTCAAGACCCTCAACTGAGTCGTATTTTCTCAAACCGTGTCATCTCACGCTACAGCGAATTTAAAGATTTCTACGGTATGGAAGATGCGATTGAACAGATTGTTTCTTACTTAAAACATGCTGCGCAAGGTTTAGAAGAACGTAAACAAATCCTTTACCTACTTGGCCCTGTGGGCGGTGGTAAATCTTCTCTCGCTGAAAAACTCAAAGCCCTGATGCAGAAACTACCAATCTATGTATTGTCTGCTGACGGTGAACGAAGCCCAGTAAACGATCACCCATTCTGTCTATTCGACGTTAACGAAGACGGCGACTTATTGAAGAATGAATATGGCATTGAGAAACGCTATCTTCGCTCAATTATGTCTCCGTGGGCAGCGAAACGTCTGCACGATTTTGGCGGTGATATTTCCAAATTCAAAGTCATCAAACTGCGCCCTTCTATTCTCGATCAAGTTGCGATCGCGAAAACGGAGCCAGGTGATGAAAACAACCAAGATATCTCGTCTCTGGTTGGTAAAGTTGATATTCGTAAACTTGAACACTTCTCTCAAGATGATCCTGATGCCTACAGCTACTCTGGTGCGCTTTGTAAAGCCAACCAAGGTGTGATGGAATTCGTGGAGATGTTCAAAGCGCCAATCAAAGTATTACACCCTCTACTTACGGCAACACAAGAAGGTAACTTCAACGGTACCGAAGGGCTTTCTGCACTGCCATTTGACGGTATGATTCTCGCTCACTCGAACGAATCTGAGTGGCAGACCTTCCGTAACAACAAAAACAACGAAGCATTCCTCGACCGTGTGTACATTGTAAAAGTCCCTTACTGTCTGCGTGTGTCTGAAGAAGTTAAGATCTACAAGAAACTGCTTGAGCACAGTGAGCTATCCCAAGCGCCTTGCTCACCAAGCACACTCGATCTGCTATCGCAATTCAGCATTCTTTCGAGACTAAAAGAGCCTGAAAACTCATCTCTATTCTCTAAGATGCGTGTTTACGATGGTGAGACTCTAAAAGACACCGATCCAAAAGCGAAGAGCTACCAAGAGTACCGAGATTATGCTGGCGTTGACGAAGGCATGTCTGGGCTATCAACGCGTTTCGCCTTTAAGATCCTGTCTCGTGTGTTTAACTTCGACCAAGCCGAAGTGGCCGCGAACCCAGTGCACCTGTTCTACGTTATTGAGCAGCAAATCGAACGGGAGCAGTTCCCTCAAGAGACCGCCGAGAAGTACCTAGAGTTCTTGAAAGGATACCTAGTGCCACGCTACGTAGAGTTCATCGGTAAAGAAATTCAAACCGCTTATCTAGAGTCTTACTCTGAGTACGGTCAGAATATCTTCGACCGCTATGTCACCTACGCAGATTTCTGGATTCAAGACCAAGAGTACCGCGACCCAGAAACAGGCCAACTATTTGACCGTGCTTCTCTGAATGGTGAACTAGAGAAAATCGAGAAGACAGCCGGTATCAGTAACCCTAAAGACTTCCGAAATGAGATTGTGAACTTTGTGCTTCGTGCCAAAGCCAACAATAACGGTCAAAACCCAGTGTGGACGAGCTACGAGAAACTGCGCACTGTGATTGAGAAGAAAATGTTCTCTAACACAGAAGAGCTACTTCCTGTTATTTCGTTCAATGCTAAGACCTCAACGGATGATCAGAAAAAACATGACGACTTCGTTGCTCGTATGATGGAAAAAGGCTACACCGAGAAGCAAGTGAGACTGCTATCTGAGTGGTACCTAAGAGTTCGTAAATCCTCATAACTAAACGGTATTGAGCTGCTCAACTGAGCAGCTCGTATAAACCAATAACTTTTATACCTTAGTAAATCAATAACTCTTATACCCGAATAAAAAGTAGGATCGCGACATCAGCTGAGAGGGAGTTCTTATGGCACAATTTATCGATCGGAGGCTCAATGGCAAAAATAAGAGTGCTGTGAATAGACAGCGTTTCTTACGACGCCATAAAGAGCAAATCAAAGAATCTGTGGCCGATGCAGTTAACCGACGCTCAATCACCAATACAGAAACAGGTGAAGACGTCACTATTCCCCATAAAGACATCAAAGAGCCGAACTTTCACCAAGGTCAAGGCGGCGTAAGAGAGCGCGTTCACCCAGGTAATGATCAGTTCATCACTGGCGATAAAATCGAACGCCCTAAAGGTGGTGGTCAAGGTGGTGGCTCAGGCCAAGGCGACGCAAGCCCTGATGGCGAAGGCCAAGATGAATTTACCTTCCAAATTTCAAAAGATGAGTATCTTGATATTCTCTTTGAAGATTTAGCTCTACCTAATCTAGAGAAAAATCAGGTCAACAAAATCACCGAATGGAAAACTCACCGCTCTGGTTACCAAAGCGCGGGGATTCCATCCAACATCGCTATCGTTCGTTCACTACAGCAATCTCTGGCTCGTAGAACCGCGATGACAGCAGGTAAAAAGCGCGAGCTTAACCTACTGATGGAACAGCTTGACCAAGTTAAAATGACGGAGCCGGCACAACCTTTTGAGGAAGGTCGCCTCAAAGAAGAGATTGCCGAGTTACGTAAAAAGATTGAAAGCGTGCCGTTCATTGACACCTTCGACTTACGTTTTAAAAACTACGAGAAGCGCCCTATTCCATCTAGCCAAGCCGTGATGTTCTGTCTAATGGATGTATCGGGCTCTATGGATCAGGCCACAAAAGATATTGCGAAGCGCTTTTATGTTCTTCTGTATCTGTTCTTAAATCGCACCTACGAAAACGTCGATGTTGTGTTTATTCGTCACCATACTCAGGCTAAAGAGGTCGACGAACATGAGTTTTTCTACTCACAAGAAACGGGTGGCACCATTGTTTCAAGCGCACTGAAACTGATGAAGGAAATTGTCGCAGACCGCTACCCTGCTAATGAGTGGAACATCTATGCAGCACAAGCCTCTGATGGCGATAACTGGGCTGATGACTCTCCTCGCTGTAAAGAGTTACTGGTCAATACGCTTCTGCCAACTTGCCAATATTACTCTTACATCGAAATAACACGCCGCTCTCATCAAACACTTTGGCACGAATACGAAAAACTCGAGAGTAGCTTTGACAACTTCGCCATGAAAAACATTAAAACGGTGGATGATATTTTTCCTGTGTTTAGAGAACTGTTCCAGAAAGAGACAGCGTAAGGGAGTTTGCCATGACAGCGAAATCAAACGTTGCAGAGAAAAACAAAGCTGCAAAAAAGAAAAACGACAAGATGCTGCCTGATGGTCCAGATTGGACGTTCAACCTCTTGGAGAAATACCACGTAGAAATCAAACGTGTTGCGCAGCATTACCGTTTAGATACTTACCCAAACCAGATTGAAGTGATTACTTCAGAACAGATGATGGATGCCTACTCGAGCATTGGTATGCCTATCAATTACAACCACTGGTCTTTTGGTAAGAAATTCATTCAAACCGAGCAAAACTACAAGCATGGCCAAATGGGCTTGGCATACGAAATCGTAATCAACTCCGATCCGTGTATCGCTTACCTGATGGAAGAGAACACGGTCACAATGCAGGCGCTGGTAATGGCTCACGCTTGTTATGGCCACAACTCTTTCTTTAAAGGCAACTACCTGTTCCAAACATGGACCGATGCCAGTTCCATCATCGATTACTTGTTGTTTGCTAAGAAGTACATCAGTGGTTGTGAAGAGAAATATGGTGTTGCTGAAGTCGAGCAGCTCCTTGATTCTTGTCACGCACTGATGAATTACGGCGTAGACCGATACAAACGCCCTGAGAAGATTTCCATTGCAGAAGAGACAGCAAGACAAGAAGAACGCGAAGCTTATCTGCAATCTCAAGTGAATGAGCTATGGCGAACCGTTCCTCAAAATAAAAGTAAGGAAGAAGAGACCAAGATCCGCTTTCCTAGCGAGCCTCAAGAAAACATTCTCTACTTTATCGAGAAGAACGCACCACTGCTTGAACCTTGGCAACGAGAGTGTGTTCGCATCGTTCGCAAAGTGAGCCAATACTTCTACCCTCAAAAACAAACTCAAGTGATGAACGAAGGCTGGGCAACCTTCTGGCATTACACCATTCTTAACCACCTTTACGACGAAGGCTTGGTGAGTGATAAGTTCATCTTAGAATTCCTACACAGCCATACCAGTGTCGTCGCACAACCTGCCTACAACAGTCCTTATTTCAGCGGGATAAACCCTTATGCGCTTGGCTTTGCGATGTTTAGAGACATCCGACGCATCTGTGAAGAGCCAACCGATGAAGATAGAGAGTGGTTCCCTGAGTTAGCCGGAAGTGATTGGTTAGAAGCGGTGCACTTTGCGATGCACAACTTCAAAGATGAAAGTTTCATCAGCCAATACCTTTCTCCAAAAATCATTCGAGACTTTAAGCTGTTCTCTGTACTCGACGACGACCGTAAAAATACCATTGAGGTGAGTGCTATTCATGATGATCCGGGCTATCGCCTGATTCGTGAGAAGCTTGCGGCGCAATACAACCTAAGTAACCTTGAACCAAACATTCAGGTGTTTAATGTCGATGTTCGTGGTGACCGCTCAATGACACTGCAATATGTGCCTCACGACCGCATCCCGCTTGATAAAGGCTACGACGAAGTGATGAAGCATCTCTATCGCTTGTGGGGCTTTGATGTGATTTTGGAAGAGCTCAAAGACACGGGTCATCGAGAAATCCTGACGACTTGTCCAAAACGTAATGATTATGGAGCCAAGATTTAATATCAATCACAGTAAGTCAGTGTTTGGTATAAAACTCCGCTCCCCCTACAACATAGTGGTCACCCGCTCGGAAGTGGAGCAATAAAAAAACGCATAAGTCTGATGACTTATGCGCTTTCTTTTTAAGGCTCAAACGTCTGTAAATGAACGTAAGGCACCAAGCCTAGAACTAGAACTAGAACTAGAACTCAATAAGCTTAAACAATCGGCTTTTGACCGCGTTCAATCAGCTTCATCAGCACGCTGTCTGCAGATTTACCTGCCACGCCAGCTAGCTTGTCTGACAGCTTTTTCTTCTGTACATAGTGAATCGCTAGAACCGTCTTGTCTTTGCATGCTTCAACAACTAAGTCATCAGAAGTACGGATCTCATCCACCAGCCCAAGTTCATGTGCTTGTGTACCAAACCAGTGCTCACCCGTTGCAACCTTATCAAGGTCTAGCGCTGGACGATGGTCACGAATGAAGTCTTTGAATAAGCCGTGTGTCTCTTCTAGCTCTTCTTTGAACTTCTCACGTGCTTTATCGCTGTTCTCACCAAACATAGTCAGTGTGCGCTTGTACTCACCCGCCGTTAGCTGCTCGAACTCAATATCGTGCTTTTTAAGTAGTTTGTTGAAGTTTGGCAGTTGAGCGATAACACCAATAGAGCCAACAATAGCAAACGGTGCAGATACAATTTTGTCTGCGATACATGCCATCATGTAACCGCCGCTTGCCGCCACTTTGTCTACCGAGATAGTCAGAGGCAAACCTGCCGCTTTGATACGATCAAGTTGAGAAGACGCTAAACCATAGCCGTGAACCATGCCACCGCCAGACTCAAGTTTCAGCAATACTTCATCACCTTCACGAGCCACAGCCAGAACCGCCGTTACCTCTTCACGTAATGAAGCCACTTCTTTCGCATCAATGCTGCCGTTAAAATCAAGAACGAATAGATGTGGTTCACGCTTACTATCAAGCTCACCCTCTTTCGCTGCTTTCTTCACTTCTTTACCGCGTGATTTTACTTTCTCTTTTTCCGCTTTCTTTTCTGCTTTATCACGGGCTTTGATGAAAGCATCATCGTGTAGATGGTGCTCTAGTTGTTCAATCGTCTGTTTATGATGTTCAGATAGGTTCGTGATTTCCAGCTCACCTTTAATCGCGCTTGATTTCCCACCCACAGATTTAGCAATCACTAAAATTGCGATGATGGCGATTACAACGGTCGCAATCTTGGCTAAAAACAAGCCGTAGTCCAACAAAAATTCCAATGTCATATCCCCTATTGTATGAATTAGTGTATTGTAACCATCTTGTCACGATTACCAAGAATTTCTCATCATTCCTGCGGTTATCTGTGTGATTAAACATCAATGGAATGACGAACATAATAAAAGAAAGAAGGATAAGCACAGTGGATTACCCAATCTCTACAGATGCCCTCAAAGATAAAGTAATTTTGGTTACAGGTGCCGGTGCTGGCATTGGTCGCCAAGCAGCACTAAGCTTCGCTCAACATGGTGCAACTGTCATTCTGTTAGGCCGCAATGTTAAAAACCTTGAATTCATTTACGATGAAATCGAAAGCGCTGGTTACCCACAACCTGCGATTATCCCATTGGATTTAAAAGGTGCGACAAAGCAGAACTACGTTGATATGGCTGAAACCATTCAATCACAGTTCGGTCGTTTAGACGGTCTACTTCATAATGCTGGCGTTCTTGGCACTCTGAGCCCGTTTGAGCAGATTGATGAAGAAACCTTTGATGATGTTATGCAGATCAATGTGAAGTCTGAGTTCTTGATGACTCAAGCTCTGCTACCTGCACTTAAAAAAGCAGAAGCAGGTCGTATCGTATTTACCTCTTCAACGGTTGGTCACTCTGGTCGTGCATTCTGGGGCACTTACGCAATTTCTAAGTTTGCTACCGAAGGTATGATGCAGATCCTAGCGGACGAGCTTGAAGACACGAACATCCGTGTTAACGCAATCAATCCAGGCGGCACTCAAACACGTATGCGTGCAAAAGCGTACCCAGGAGAAGATGCGAATAAGCTAAAAACGCCACTCGACATCATCCCACTGTACCTACACTTAATGAACCCAAGTGTGACAGACATTAATGGCCAATGTATCGATGCTCAACCTAAGTAACTGATATCATTGACCAATAGTAAAAAGTCGCTTCCATAGCGGCTTTTTTTGTATCTAAATCAATCAACTAACACTGATACCAATCGTAGTAAATAACTGGTCATCCTAGCTTGTTAAAACACTCGATAACGGCGTTAGAAATTTTGATTGTAGAATAACTACTTATCGAAAATTTCTGCCTTGTTCTCAAGCATTTTTCCTGCGCTATTTATGATCACTTACTTACTGTGATTGGTATTATTCCCCTAATTTTCGTCATTTTGCTTTGCATCTTTTTCATTGTTAAATATACTGTATAAATATACAGGTATTTAATTATGCATGAACTAATAAAAAACTTACAAGACCGCCAGCTAATCTGGAAAGGGTTACAATCAACAACGCAAGGAAGTACCACTTCAACAGGCTATCCTCAACTGGATAAACAGCTTGATGGCGGCTTCCCGACGCACGGCGTTATTGAGGTTGAATCACAACAAGGGATCGGCGAGCTTCGCCTACTTACGCCCTATTTATCTCAACAAAACACGCAAAAACTGGCCATATTCATTAACCCGCCAGGGAAGATCTGTGCCGAGTTTTTTAACAGCCAAGGCATTGAATTAGAGAACATTCTCGTTATCCAGCCTCAACGCGATCTCGATGCGTTGTGGGCAGCTGAGCAGTGCCTCAAAAGCGGCGCTTGTCACTCTGTATTGCTATGGGGAGCCGATCTAGAAATACACCAAACCAAGCGCCTACAAGCAGCCAGTGAAACCGGTAAGTGCCTGCAGTTTCACTTTAAAGCCACCAGCCATAATCAACTATCCCTACCCGTTTCTTTAAGCATGAAGCTGTCTTCTCACGCGCAGGGATTAAAGGTTGAAGTGACTAAGAGAAAAGGCAGCTGGTCGTATGGCAGCTTTATTCTAGACATGACACACTACTGGCCGTTACTCACAGAGAAAGCCGTTTATGAAGACAATTCAGACCGCGCTTTGTCTGGTAACACTGTGCTGGCTTTTCCTATTGCGAAGCAAGGCTAACGTATGTTGTGGCTTTATCTGCACTTTCCATCTCTACAGTTGGATACCTTGTTTAACTCTAATGAATTGGGTTCGAACGAAGACTCACGCGAACAACCTATTATCATCGTGGATGAAAAAGATCACCGTGTACTGCAAGCGAACCCAGCTGCGCTGCAATCGGGAATTTCACTTGGTATGGGCTTAGGGTCTGCGGCGGCGCTGTGTCACAACTTACACGTACACCCTTACAGTATTGAACTGGAGAAAAGTAAGCTCAAAGAGATCGCTCAATGGGCGTATCTGGTCACTTCCGACATGGCGTTATTGCCACCTAATGGCTTGTTGATTAAAGCCTCTAACATGCTGTCACTTTACGACGGGCTAGATAACTACTGGCATGAGCTCAAAAGCCACTTAAAAACGCTCAATATCCAGTTCAGCTTCGCTACGGGTTATTCGCCGCTTTCTGCGATCCTTTTGGGTAAGCAAGCGATCAACCAAGCAACAAACAATATTGAGCAGATGAAAATTTGGGTCAATCAACAAGCATTGAATTCCAGTGAGCTACCGACCAAGCAAGTAGAACGCCTGAACCGTGTCGGTATCAATACCGTTGAAGACCTATTAAAGCTGCCTTTGCAAGAGGTCGCACGCCGCTTTGATATCGACTTGGTGAATTATGTCGGTCGCCTTAACGGCCAGTTCAAGCACCCGATTGATTTCTATCACCCACCAGAGAATTTCCAGCAATATTTGGAGCTGTTGTTTGATATTGAAAACATCCTGTTCATCGAAAAGCCGTTGCTGAAATTACTGAATCAACTCGAGTGTTTTTTGAAGCTGCGCGACCGAGTGGCTTTCGAGTTAACTCTGACTTTGCACCTAAGAGATAAAGACGATCACCCTGTCTCTTTTTATTCGGCACAAGGTGATTACCTTGCTGAAAAATGGGCGAACCTTACTCATCTCACCTTAGAGTCACTAAAGCTCACAGCACCGGTTCAGGGGCTAACTCTCAGCTTGATTCGTCATGGAGAACCCCAAATGGCCTACCATGATCTTTTTGATGGTAATACCGGAACACTTGCCGCGTTAGATTTGCTCTCACTACTGCAAGCAAAGCTTGGGCAAGCCTGCATTCAAACACCGAAAATACAGCACGACCCAAGGCCAGAAAAGGCCAATCAGTATTCGCTCCCAACACTGAGTAAGTCTGTAGCAAAAAAGCAAACACCCCCAGGGATCGAGCAACAAACCATAGCTCTCAGCGTCAATCAACAACGACTCCGGCCCAGTATTTTACTGCCAGAGCCCGAAGCCTTAACCGAAAGCGTCACCTTATCTCAAGGCCCAGAGCGCATTGTCTCTGGCTGGTGGGACGGAGAGAAGGTCATTCGTGACTACTTTATTGCTCACAGCGAAAACGGTCGGTGGCTCTGGATATTTAGAACGCCAGATAAGCAGTGGTTTTTGCACGGCTTATTTAGCTAGTCTGTTCTACTGATTCAATTTCAGCGTCCCTTTTCAATCATGTTCACTCGCAATGGTTAAGTGAGATTACTTTATGTCTCAGCAATACTCAGAGCTTTTCTGTCAAAGCAATTACTCCTTTCTAGAGGGAGCTTCGCATGCAGAAGAGCTTGTTTTACAGGCCGACTTCTTACGTTACAAAGCACTCGCGGTTACTGATGAGTGCTCAGTCGCGGGCATAGTTAAGGTTCACTCTGCGATCAAGCAACATAAACTATCACTCAAGCAAATTGTCGGGAGCATGTTTTGGCTAAATGAAGAGTGCCAAGTGGTCTTGATATGCCCAAACAGACAAGCCTACGCCGAGCTGTGCCGTATAATTACCAACGCGAGACGTCGTAGCAGCAAGGGACATTATCAGCTCTCTGAGTGGGATATCATGTCGGCTAAACACTGCTTTATTCTTTGGCTTCCTCAACAGAAAAATGAAGACGTGCACTGGGGGCAATGGCTATCCCAGCATCATTCAGGTCGGTTGTGGATTGGCTTACAAAGACACCTAAAGCAAACCGACCAGCAGTACACAGATTACTGCGTTGAGCTGTCACAACATCATCAACTGCCAATAACAGCTTGTGGTGGTGTGTTGATGCACAACGCGAATCGCTTACCCTTGCAGCACTCACTTACTGCGATAAAATATCAAAAGCCAATTACCGAAGTGGGCAGTCACTTACTCGCTAATGCCGAGCGTTGTTTGCGAAGTATCAATAAGCTCTCCCATATTTTCAAAGCTGAGTGGCTAGAAGAGAGCAACCGAATCTCCGAGTTGTGTGAATTTGATTTAGATAGCTTGCGCTACGAATATCCCAGTGAGCTGATCCCTCAAGGTGAAACACCCATGAGTTATCTGCGCATGTTGGTCGAAAAGGGAAAACGAGCTCGCTTCCCACAAGGTGTACCTAACGACATCCAACAGATCATAGAGAAAGAATTGGGGTTAATTGGCGAGCTTGACTACCCTTTCTTTTTTCTCACTATCCACGACATCGTGATGTTTGCTAAAAGCCAAGGCATTCTTTACCAAGGTCGAGGTTCAGCGGCCAATTCCGTGGTCTGTTACTGCTTAGAAATCACCTCTGTCGACCCAAGACAGATCTCGGTGCTGTTTGAGCGTTTCATCAGTAAAGAGCGCGATGAGCCGCCTGATATTGATGTCGATTTTGAACACGAACGTCGTGAAGAAGTCATCCAATACATCTATAAAAAATACGGTAGAGAACGGGCTGCACTTGCTGCAACAGTCATCTCTTATCGCTTCAAAAGTGCGGTGAGAGATGTGGGGAAAGCATTAGGGCTACAAGAAACTCAGCTCGACTACTTCATCAAGAACACCAATCGCAGGGACAAAAGCTTAGGTTGGCAGGCTCAGCTCACTCAATTAGGGCTACAACCTGATTCTTTGAAGGGGCAGCAGTTTATCCACTTGGTTAATGAGATTATCGGCTTCCCACGTCACTTATCTCAACATGTCGGTGGCTTTGTCATATCCTCAGGGCCTTTGTATGAGCTGGTTCCCGTCGAAAATGCAGCGATGCACGATCGAACCATTATCCAATGGGATAAGGATGATCTAGAAACCTTAGGCTTGCTGAAAGTTGATGTGCTCGCGTTGGGTATGCTCTCTGCGATTCGTAAATGTTTCGACCTGATCAAACGTATTCACGGGCGATCACTGACCATTGCTGAGATCACTCGCCTTAAGGACGATCCTCAGGTTTACGGCATGATTCAGCGAGCAGACACAGTCGGGATATTCCAAATTGAGTCACGCGCACAAATGAGCATGCTGCCAAGGCTTAAACCGAAGACTTATTACGACTTGGTGATTCAAATCGCTATCGTACGCCCAGGCCCTATTCAGGGTGATATGGTGCATCCGTTTCTCAAGCGTCGAGATGGCATTGAGCCAATCAGTTATCCATCTAAAGACGTGGAATCAGTACTGTCGCGCACCTTAGGTGTACCGATATTCCAAGAGCAAGTGATCAAACTCGCGATGGTCGCTGCAGGGTTCACAGGCGGAGAAGCAGATCAACTCAGACGGGCAATGGCCGCTTGGAAGAAAAATGGCAACGTCTTTAAGTTTAAAAACAAACTCATCGAAGGAATGCAAAAGCGCGGCTATGAGACAGAGTTTGCTGAGCAGATCTTTAAACAGATATGCGGCTTTGGCGAGTACGGTTTTCCTGAAAGCCACTCCGCTTCGTTTGCGGTGTTAGCGTATTGCTCCGCTTGGTTGAAATGCTACTACCCAGAGTGCTTCTACGCTTCTTTGTTGAATAGCCAACCGATGGGGTTTTATAGCCCTTCACAGTTAGTACAAGACGCACAACGACACAATGTGGTGATACTTCCGGTATGTGTGAACGCTTCTCAAAACGACCACACGGTTGCCCCTCATCAGAATGGTCTAGCGATTCGCTTAGGGCTGCGACAAATCAAAGGATTCAGCGAGCATGGAATTCAAAGCGTGCTCGCCAATCGTCCACCATCCGGTTATCGCCACCCTAGTCAGGTGAAACAGTTATCGATGAATAAGAAAGATATCGAGCTACTGGCATCGGCCAATGCGCTACATAACGTTTCTGGAGACCGCTTCCAGACTCGCTGGGCGATCATGGACTCGGCGTCGGATTTACCTCTGTTTAGCCAAGCCTATGACGATGCTGAGGCAGGACATGACGAACATGTACTGCACAAGCCCAATGAGATGCAAGATCTACTCGAAGACTTCACCAGTGTCGGAATTTCATTGAACAAGCACCCCATCACTTTGCTCGAAGAAGCAGGACGATTAGGTCGATTCACACACATGAAAGATTTAATACAGCAAAGACACAAATCTATGGTCACCGTTGTCGGATTAGTCACAGGTAAACAATCTCCCGGCACCGCGGCAGGTGTCACCTTTGTTACGCTGGAAGATAGCACTGGCAATATTAATGTCGTGGTATGGGGAGCAACCGCACGCGCTCAACAGCAAGCTTATCTCACAGCCAAGGCGTTAAAAGTACAAGGGATATTAGAAAAAGAAGGTGAAGTCGTGCATGTTATCGCGGGAAAACTTATCGATATTACCGATGAAATTGTTGGCTTGAAAACCAAATCTCGGGATTTTCATTAGCGAAGTACCAACTGTTCTCAATCGATCATTGGCTAAAGAAAAGAGAGAAAGAAAAACGAAAAAGGGAAGCATCCGCTTCCCTTCAATTCCAGTTGTTGAGTTATGACTCAACTTCAGCTTCCGTACGTCTTTTCTTAAATTCCCTATACAGTAATAAGCTCAAAGTCATGACGACTTTAGACGTTAACCATATCATTAAGAGGAACTACCTTAGATTGTGTGTGAAAAATTACGCTAGTAGTTGAGCATATTTCGTTAAGAAAAATATGCTGCGTGAATATTAGCAAGCGTTTTCTATAAGGTCACTCAAAACAAACCGTACAGCAGCATTAATTATAAAATCTGACGCATTCGCTCTTGAGTCACTTCAACCAAGAGGTCTGGCTGGAACTTAGAAATAAAGCGGTTACACCCTACTTTCTCAACCATAGCTTCATTAAAACTTCCACTTAATGAAGTATTTAGCGTGATGAATAGGTCATGCATTCTTGGGTCAGTACGTACTTCGTGTGTCAGCTTGTAGCCGTCCATTTCAGGCATTTCAGCATCGGTGATCATCAACAATATTTCTTGATTGATGTCTTTGCCTTCATCACACCAGCCCTTAAGTAAGGTCAGTGCTTCTAAGCCATCACAACACTCAATAATGTTCAAACCCAACTGCGACAAGGTGCCTTTGATCTGGTTACGCGCTGTTGAAGAGTCATCAACGATAAGCACATTGCGTCCTATCATCTCCTGAGCTAATTGTTCATCTAAAACGCCTTCAGAGATCGAGACATCGTAATCAATGATCTCAGCCAACACTTTCTCAACATCGATGATCTCGACGATCTTGTGCTGCTCTTCTTCTTGAATATGCGTAATAGCGGTTAGGTAGTTTGCACGGCCTGTTGTCTTTGGCGGCGGCTGGATTTCTGTCCATGTCGTGTTCACGATATTACGAACTTGCCCAACCAAGAAACCTTGTACGGTTCGGTTGTATTCCGTAATAATCAGGTTGCTCTCTTGAGACTCCGCACGAGATGGCGGAAAGCCAATGGCACTGCGTAAATCGATAACAGGCACCGATTCACCACGTAAAGACGCAACACCCGTAATATGATGATGAGAGCCCGGTAAGCGAGTGAGTACTGGCACTTTGAGGACTTCTTTCACTTTAAATACGTTAATCGCAAATAGTTGACGACTATTTAAGCTGAATAACAAGAGTTCCAGACGGTTTTCACCGACCAGTTTGGTTCTCTGATCAACCGAATTTAAAACGCCAGACATACAACACCTTAGTGACAAATAATAACTGTGGCTACAATAGCCTACTTCAATAGGTTAAAGCAAAGCGCCAATGCACAGAATGCTTAAACTAAGTACAACAAATGATGTTATACAAAGCTTAAGTACATGGAAAGGTTCAAGGTAAGGCTACAAGACGAGAAAAAGGGGTTAACCTTCAATAACTTTCATTAACAGTTGGCCATCGTATAAGGCCTGCTTGATGAGCGCAGCACCTGGCATGGTTGCCTGCTTATAAAAACGAGATTCCACCAGCTCTAAGTCTTTATGGTAAACCGATAGACTCTGCTCTTCGATACACTTTTGAATCGCCGGGTATAACACGCTCTTCGCCTGATTGATAACACCACCCACCAAGATTTTCTCTGGGTTGAACAGGTTAATCACAATCGCAATCGCAGAACCTAGATAACGGCCTAACTGTTCAATCACTTCGACAGCCAGCGGATCCCCATTAGCAGCGGCAGCACAGATCTGTTCAATAGTGACGTTTTCAAACACCGTTAGCGTTGATTCTTCACCATTTACCAATCGCTCTTTGACTTGCTCACGGATTGCCTGAGAACTCGCCACCGTTTCTAAACAGCCTCGATTACCACAGTGGCAAAGCTTGCCTTCCTTGTCGATCTGGATATGCCCCAACTCACCGATGTTACCGTGACGTCCTTGCAGAACGCGACCATCAAGAATGATCCCGGCACCTAAACCGTGGTGAATCGAGATAAGAACAGAGTTGTCGTTGTCTTGTGAGTTACCAAACAGCTTTTCTGCTAATGCCCACGCTCGGGTATCATTGGCAATAAAAACTGGCAAACCGGTTTCTTTGTAGATCTCCGGCCCCAACGCTAAGTTTTCAACGTTATAGTGCGGCATCTGCAACACAATACCTTGCTCTGAATTCACCAGACCTGGCAGTGTGATAGCGATACTCGTCACCCTGTCGAGTTGCTCGGCATAGGTTTGGAAGAACTCATCGATTTCATGGAGAAGACGCGCAAGCACATCGTCTTGATCACGTTCATGGATATCAATCTTGGTATCGATAAGCACGTCGCCGCCCAATTCATGGAGCGCGATCGTCAAGTATCCGCGACCAAGACGCATCGACAAAAATTGCCAACCTTCGTTATTGGTTTGCAGACCGACAGCAGGACGGCCACGAGTCGTGGCTTCTTGAACCGTCGTTTCGTGAATAAGGTGAGCTTCAATGAGTTCACGGGTAATTTTAGTAATACTCGCCGGAGCCAACTCACTTTGCTTGGACAGATCGATACGAGAAATAGGACCTTTAAGGTCAATTAGTTTATATACACGACCAGCATTGACCTGTTTGATATGATCAATATGGCCCGGTTGAGCCATGTACATTTTACGCTCCAGAAATCATCAACGAGGTAATTTTTTTACTTTGCGAAGTAATTGTGAAGTCACTTGGTATATCGCCGTGACCAGTATCACGTATATACATGAATCTTTGTGTATCGAGTCAAATAGTTCGAGGAAAATTAACACCCACATCGATAATTTGCGACTTAATTTTCAGAATAAAACATCGCATTTGAGCCCTGAATTCAATAATTAAAGGCAAATCAAGAAATATCCTCCTAGCTCCCAATAAATTATCAATTAATGCATATACTTAATTCAGTCTTTTAAAAGATTACTTGGCCTCACTCTAGGAGTATTCATGACAGCCGAATTAAGAAAAACGAAAATCGTCACAACGCTAGGCCCTTCTACTGATAAAGGTAACGTGCTTGAAGAGATCATCAAAGCCGGTGCCAATATTGTTCGTATGAACTTCTCTCACGGCACCAGCGACGACCATATACAACGCGCAGAAAAAGTCAGAGCAATAGCAAAAAGACACGGTACTCAAATCGCCATTCTCGGAGACTTACAAGGTCCCAAGATTCGTGTGTCGACATTCAAAGATGGCAAAATCCAACTTGCCGTAGGCGACCTGTTCACTCTCGATAGCAGCCTAGGTTTAGGTGAAGGCAATCAAGAAGCCGTTGGCCTTGATTACAAAGAACTGCCTAACGACGTATCCGCCGGCGATATACTGTTGCTTGACGATGGTCGTGTTCAACTCAAAGTAACCAAAGTGGAAGGCTGTCGCGTTCATACCGAAGTCATCATTGGCGGCCCACTCTCAAATAACAAAGGCATCAACAAAAAAGGGGGTGGCCTTTCCGCAGAAGCGCTAACAGAAAAAGACAAGCGCGACATCGTCACCGCCGCACAAATCAAAGTGGATTACCTAGCGGTGTCTTTCCCTCGTAATGGTGAAGACATGCACTATGCTCGTCAGCTTGCACGAGAAGCCGGCTTAGAAGCTCACCTCGTCGCAAAAGTGGAGCGAGCAGAGACAGTAGCTACAGTTGAGAACATGGATGACATCATAATGGCCTCAGATGTGGTCATGGTGGCTCGTGGTGACCTCGGAGTGGAAATTGGCGACCCTGAGTTAGTCGGAGTACAAAAACAGCTTATACGCCGTGCCAGAGCGCTTAACCGAACTGTCATCACCGCAACTCAGATGATGGAATCAATGATTTCTGCGCCAATGCCAACCCGTGCCGAAGTTATGGATGTTGCCAACGCCGTACTCGATGGCACCGATGCTGTGATGCTGTCTGGTGAAACTGCAGCTGGTGACTACCCAGTCGAGACCGTAAAATCGATGGCTGAAGTCTGTATTGGTGCGGAAAAAATGGCAGGCATTAATAACCAATCCAATTACCGTATTGACCGCACCTTTGTTACTGCCGAAGAAACCGTTTCGATGGCGACCATCTACTCTGCAAACCATATGGAAGGCATTAAAGGCGTTGTCACTCTCACCGAGTCAGGCCGCACCGCACTGATGATGTCTCGCCTGAGTGCCGACATGCCGATCTACGCGCTGTCTCGTAACGAAGGAACGCTTAATCGCTGTACCTTATACCGAGGTGTGACACCTATCTACTTCGAGACAGAAGCCGAAGACAGCTTTGACATTGCACTATCTACACTCACTTGCTTGAAAGAGAAAGGACACCTTAAGTTTGGTGACCTAGTGATCGTCACTCAAGGCGACATTATGGATGTAGCAGGGTCAACCAACTGTATGAGAATCTTGCCTGTCACCTGATATTTGACCTTAAGGCGAAACGATTCGCCTAATCTCAAAAACTTAAAAGGGTTATCGAACCAAGTTCAATAACCCTTTTTCATTTCAGAACACGACTCACTACAATCTGCTTAAACAGCATAACGAGCTCACAGTATGCTAGCTCATCAACTTCGAGAATTACTTGCCAGCAGCAATGGTGGCTAACTGTGGCATATGAGAATTGCGCGCGTTTTCCGTTGAGGTATAGGTCTCCACAAATCGGTAACCGGCTTCTAAACCCAATTCGTAATCATGCAGTAAATCATCTTTATGACTCATTAATGAGCTCGATTTAAGCGTTTGACTAGGTGCTATCTGAACCACAAACGCGTCGTCTGGTGGCGAATTCAAAAAATCCTGAGTCAATGAGTAGGTCTGATAATGCACCATCAGCATGTCAGCCAACCCTGAATCAAACTTATCTCCGATTAAATGACTTAAGCGATAAATATCATCTGCACCAAATAGCCAGCGACCACCGTTCAGCAGGTCTAAATGCCCACGGTCACGCTTCTGCTCTTTTGAGCGCATAATTTGTTGTTGGAAGAAAGAGGTCCAGTCGGTTTTCCACTGTTCCACTTTCTGTTGCCAATGGCCTTGAACACTGTCGAAAGATTCGCGGAACCACTCCAGTTCTTCTGCAGATATAGGTTTAGGCGCTTTGACTGAAGATCCCTTAACTGGTGCTTCAACCAAATGGGTATTACCTTCCTCCACCACTGGCTCAGTACGAATCACCACAATAGAACGAGCTTGTCTTCGCCACGCTTCCTGAACTGGGATACACGCCGATACACCACCGTCCACATAAGCACTGTCACCAATAAAGACTTCGTCATTGTACAAGCGAGGAATAGCACAGGTCGCAATCATCACCTTGTACCAATCTTCGCCCAATAATGGGAAGTAGTGGTCTCGTAAGTCTTTGGAATCCGTTACAGCCGCATAGAAGTGGCGATCGCCTAGCGTTTGTCGCCCTAAATCCAGATCGAGCTTATATGGGTAAGCCATGATTTGTTCTAGCGCCCATTCTAATCCTAGGTTCTTTCTGTGTCGTATATAGGAAAAGAGATTGAAGAACTCTGGTGAGGTTGTGAGGTCGAGAACAAAAGAACGTCCAAGGCCTTTATCACGGCACAGATAAGCACATAAGTTGAGAGCACCTGCTGAGGTACCAAAAAATTCGTCGAAGGGGTCAAAATTTGAGAGAAGAAAGGCATCCAGCACTCCAGAAGTAAAAATACTTCTCTGTCCGCCACCTTGAGCGACCAGTGCTGTTTTTCCAGCAATAAACTTAGCGTAATAATCCAAGTCTATTGCTGTATCAATATTGGTTATAATCCCACTATTCATTATTCCCTGAGTATCAAAACTCAGCCTCGCAATAGATGGTATTAACTACCAATCGCAATAAAGCCAAATGAAAGAATGATCATGTAGATAAACACGGTAATTTGTAGGGCATTTTTCAGATTATGGTCCATAGACACCTCTGGCTTATTATTAATTTGTCGAGTCTCTATTTAAGTACTATCAGGTGTGTGAAGTATCTTCAAGAATCGTCGAAATTAGTCGCACAATATTGATGTAACCATCACAATTAGTAAGTGTATGGATAAGGATATACTCATGAATAACAAAGCAAATATGATGGCACTGATTACGCTTCTCTCCGTTTCAAGCGCGTATGCTTCGCCGGAGATCATCATTACACCTATGGTAGGTTATACCGGCGGTGGCAGTGTCGAAGACCAGGACGGTAAAACCTATGACATGAAAGGCTCTGAAAATTACACCTTTGCCATTGAAACGCCACTTGAAAAAGGACGCATCGGCTTCTTCTACTCCAATCAGAGCTCGGAATTAGAAACGCTCAACCTAAGCTCCTCCATCCAATACCTGCACCTTCAAAGCAGCATCTACTACCCTGCTTCGCCTGTGTTGTCGGGTTATCTAGGGCTAGGCCTGGGTGCTTCTTACGTCGATGTAGACTGGGCAAAAGATAAGTATGGATTCTCAACTTCTATCTTTGGTGGCTTAGAGTACAAATTTAGTGACCGACTAGCGTTGAACACACAAGTACGTTGGTTAGGCACGGTTGTCGACAACGATACCTCCGGTGTTTGTAATATCCCAAATAACGGGCAAGAGTGCATCATTCGCTTTGATACCGACTGGATGAACCAATTCCAAGCCAATGTCGGACTGAGTTTTACTTTCTAAGCGGCTCAATGAAGCAAAAATATAAGATCGGCCCAAACTAAAAAACCAGCTAAATGCTGGTTTTTTCATTATTAAAACGGTTTTAGTTCAGGTTAGAACTTATAGGTAACACCTAAAGCGCCGCCCACTTGCAACTCAACACCTTTATACATATCGAGTTCAGGGTGAACTTGAGCGTAAGCATTCCAACCTTCGTAGAAATTCACTTTCACGCCTAACGGCAAGCGTAAGCCAAAGTCGTCATTCCATTCAGCCCAAGCACCAGCACCGACGTACCAGCTCAACGGAGCTTCAGTCTCGAACTGACCACGCTTCAAAATGTAATCAAAGGCAGCGCCGTCATTGCCAATCGTAGCACGGTATTTCTGATCAAATTCCACAACGACACTCAGGTCTTGGTCAATGGCAAGTCCAACTTCCAAAGCTGGAGCTTCAGAAGCGTGAGCAAACGAGGCTCCGCTGCAGCACATAAGGCCGATCAAGTAACGATGTTTCATAATATTCTCAGACTGTATTTAAAAAACGGAAGTCTACTGGAATCTCAGCAAAAGGTGTCATCGCTGGGTAAAAGATAAAAGACACGAAAAATTTAAGAGCAACCATCAACTGATCGAGTTGAATGATAAGTATCTGAGTTAATGGAGATTAAGCACAATAGATCTTTCATAGAGCAGAAAACAAAAAAGGAGGCCTTTCGGCCTCCTTTCAATTTATTGAATCAGAGAATTAACCGTTGTTACGGATCCACTCATCCATGTCTGTCTTAAGGTTGTCAGACTTAGTACCGAAGATAGCTTGTACGCCACCCGCTACTACTACAACACCTGCAGCGCCTAGTTTCTTCAGCTTGTCTTGGTCAACAAGAGCTGTATCAGCTACTGCAACACGTAGACGAGTAATACAAGCGTCAAGACCAGTGATGTTCGCTTTGCCACCGAATGCAGCAACTAGCTCACCAGCAAGTTCAGAACCAGTCGCAACTGACTCTTCTTCAGTCTCGTCTTCACGGCCTGGAGTTTTAAGGTCTAGAGCTTTAATCACAGTGCGGAATACGATGTAGTAAATTGCAGCGTAAGCAATACCACATACAACCATTAGGCCCATCTTAGACGCGTTGCCAGATAGAACTAGGAAGTCGATTAGACCGTGTGAGAAAGATGTACCGTGTACAAAACCTAGAGTGTTCGCAAGAACGTATGCAGAACCAGCTAGTAGAGCGTGGATTGCGTACAGTACTGGAGCAACGAATAGGAAAGAGAATTCGATTGGTTCAGTGATACCCGTTAGGAATGAAGTCAACGCAGCAGAAGCCATGATGCCCATTACTTTAGCGCGGTTTTCAGGCTTAGCTGAGTGTGCAATCGCGATTGCAGCAGCAGGTAGACCGAACATCTTGAACATGTAACCACCAGCTAGCTGACCGAAGCCATTGCCCGCTGCACGAGATGCGTCATCAGCAACTAGGTAACAAGTAAGAACACCGTTTTGAGTTTCGCCAGCAGCGTTTACACAAGTACCAGCTTCAAAGAAGAAAGGTACGTTCCAAACGTGGTGAAGACCAAATGGAATTAGAGAACGCTCAACGATACCGTAGATACCAAACGCCACTTGTGGGTTTTGGTGAGCAGCCCAATCAGAGAACGCAGAGATAGCGCCGCCAACTGGTGGCCATACTACAGATAGTAGGATTGCTAGACCAATCGCAGAGAAACCTGTGATGATTGGCACAGCACGCTTACCAGCGAAGAAGCCAAGGTACTCTGGTAGTTGAATACGGAAGAAACGGTTGAATGCCCAAGCAGCAACACCACCGACTAGGATACCACCTAGTACACCAGTATCGATTTTATCAACGCCCATTACACCAGCCATTACGCCAAGTGTAGCAGTCATGATGCCATAACCAACGATAGCAGCTAGACCCGCTACACCATCGTTGTTAGTAAAGCCAAGTGCAACACCTACTGCGAACAGTAGTGCCATTTGACCGAATACTGAACCACCAGCTTGTTCCATTAAGTTTGAAACGATTTCTGGAATGAAAGGAAGATCTGCTGCACCGACACCTAGCAAAATACCCGCAACTGGTAAAACTGATACTGGAAGCATCAGAGACTTACCAACTTTCTGCAGGCTAGCAAAAAGGTTCTTAAACATGTTTATGCTCCTGATAAAGATAAAATAATTATATTGGGTTCTAACGGCACACCCCCGTAGCCTATATGTTAGCACCCTGCGAAAATGTAACCATGTATTGCATTATATTTTCTGCCGCTAAATATATATTGATGGGGAACTAACTTTCTAGTCACTTACGAAATTTAGTTCCAAAACACGTCTTGGATCACATGTCAAATCTAGAAATGCAATGCTTTACAAGTGTTTAATGCATTGAAATATATGAGTATTTTTCAAGAGCCCTATTATTTTACTGGGTAAATAAAATAGGAGCGAATGTTATTTTTAGTAACAAAATTACAAATGTTATAATTAGCGCTCTCAAGTTCAACATAATTCGTAAACATTAAAAAAAAACGTATTTTTGGTGATCAAAAACACAAAAAGGGAGCTTTTGCTCCCTTTTATTTGTTTAGTTAGTTTTTTATCGCAAAAAAAGTTTTCGGTAATTTTTGGTTGTTTGTTCAGCAACCTCTTTCATTGACAGCCCTTTCAGCTGCGCGATATAAGCCGCCACTTCGACTACATATGCAGGCTGATTCTGTTTACCTCGATATGGAATCGGAGCCAAGTATGGCGAATCCGTCTCGATCAGCAACCTATCTAGGGGTAGGTTTTTCACAACATCTTTAAGTTCTGTGGCTTGTTTAAAGGTCACAATACCTGAGATCGAGATATAAAAACCTAACTCCATTGCCGCTTCGGCGAACGCTTGATCTTCAGTAAAGCAATGAATCACACCACCGCACTTCTCTGCTCCACCATCGCGTAAAATAGCTAACGTATCTTCACGCGCGTTACGCGTGTGGATGATCAAAGGTTTATTAAGCTCAACAGCCAACTCAACGTGCTGCTTGAACCTGATCTGTTGTAGTTCTGCCGTCTCTGGTTGGTAGTGATAATCTAAACCTGTCTCTCCAATCGCCACAACCTTAGGGTTGCTCGCGTATTCACGCATTGTCTCTAGGCTGAAATCACTTTCAACATCGAGAGGGTGAACGCCACAAGAGGCTTTAACGTTATCAAACGGCGAGATCATCTCGAGCATATTTTCAAACGAATCGAGTGTCACACCGACAGAAAGCAATTGGTCTACATTAGCAGCCTTCGCCTTGTTAACCACATCTTCTACGCTGGTGTGTAAATCTTGGTAATCCAGTTTGTCTAAATGACAGTGGGAATCTACGAACATGTTTCCTCGCAAGTGGCTATCAGCCAATTCATTATGAGTAGCTCCGTATTGAGCCCAGGGTGTTGCTTTAACTGCTCAATCAATGTCAGCAGTTTATTCGATGCTGCATAAGCACTTTGATAAGACATCGCCTCACACAGTGCTTTCGCACTCGGAGTGAAAGCCTGATTCGCCAAACCAAAATGCAGCTTCTGTACATCTGACAATAGATGCCAAAGCCAGCCAAGTTGAATCAAAGGGTCTTTGCTAAGCTCTGTAGAGAACTTTAGCATGTCAGGTTGAGTGCCTTTTATCACATTCACAAAGCCATCGAGCGCTTTTGTTGAAGCTTCAACGCCACCTTGCTCAAACATCGCTTTTGCTTTTAAAGGCGCGTTGTCATTGAGTGCTAAAATATACTGCGGTACCGCTTTGCCCACTTCACCATCTAACCACGCTGATGCTGTCTCTAACTGCGGACTAACCACATTGAATTGCTGACAACGGCTAATAATAGTCGGCATTAAGCGATTACTGTTACGAGTAGACAGAATGAAGATGCACTTGCTTGATGGCTCTTCCAGAGTTTTCAATAGTGCGTTGGAAGCCGATTCGTTCATTGCTTCAGCAGGGTTAAGCAAAATAACGCGCAAACCACCTAACTGAGAAGACTCTTGAGCCCAGCGGTTACTGGCACGCACTTGATCAACCGTGATCGACTTACCTTCTTTCTCGGGTGAGATCACATGAAAATCAGGATGACTGCCCGACTTCATTAACTCACAGCTGTGGCAAAACCCGCACGACTCGCTTTCATAGTTCGTGCACATCAATGCGTCGGTAAGTTGGCTAATCAAAGCATCAACGCCGAGCCCTTCCGGTGCATTAACAATCACAGAGTTAGGAAAACGCTCCGCATCGAGACTTTTTTTCCACTCACTCCATACCGGTGTGAGCCAAGAATACACTTCAGCCATGACTACCTACTGTTTGTCGAGCCAAGCAGTTAGCGCGACTTTAATATCAGCGGCTACTTGCTCAATTTCTTGCTGCGCGTTAATCACAAGTACAGAATCATCTTGTTCTGCAATTTCTAGATAGCGCTCACGCGTGCGGTCGAAAAATGAGATGTCCATCTTTTCAATTCTATCAAGCTCACCACGGCCTCTAGCACGCTCTAGCCCTACTCTAGGGTCTAGGTCCAAATATAGCGTTAGATCGGGTTTAAAGCCGCCTAGCGTGGTTGCTTTCAGTGATTCCATAGTCGTGCGCGCGATCTGGCGACCACCACCTTGGTATGCCTGTGAAGACATATCATGACGATCACCCAATACCCATTGACCATTGGCGAGCGCCGGCTTGATGACGTTCTCGACTAATTGAACACGTGCTGCATACATCAACAGCAATTCAGTCATGTCTTGAAGCTTCTCGCCTTCGTGCTCTTCTTTAACCAATGAACGCATCTTTTCAGCTAAGACAGTACCACCCGGCTCGCGAGTATTAACAATATCTTCAACACCCGATGCTTTTAATGTCTCAACGATGGCATTGATTGCTGTGCTTTTGCCAGCGCCTTCAAGGCCTTCAACCACGATAAATTTCGACTGATTCATAATTATTTCTTTATCTGTTTTTTCTTAATTGCTTTAAGTAAGCTCGCACTGCACGGTTATGCTCAGTCAAACTCTTTGAAAATACGTGACCACCTGTTCCACTCGCAACGAAATACAAGTAGTTGCTCTTCTCTGGATTCAACGCCGCGTTGATAGACGCTTTGCCTGCCATAGCGATAGGTGTCGGTGGCAAACCACTCATTGTATAGGTGTTGTAAGGCGTTGGCGTGCGTAAGTCTTTCTTACGGATGTTGCCATCGTAGCTGTCACCCATGCCATAGATAACCGTTGGGTCAGTTTGCAAACGCATACGCTTGTTTAGACGGTTAACAAACACAGAAGAAACACGCTCACGTTCTGACGCAACAGCGGTCTCTTTCTCAATGATAGATGCAAGAATTAACGCTTCGTATGGCGATTTAAGAGGCAGCTTATCCGCTCGATTTTCCCACTCTTCATTCACCACGCTCATTAAGTCTCGATGCGCGCGCTTCAACAAATCTAAATCAGTGGTGCCGTAGGTGTAGTGATACGTTTCTGCTAAGAAGAGACCTTCTAGCTTTTCGTTTTCAATACCCAACTTTTCAGCGATCTCTTTTTCAGAAACGCCATCCAATGTCTGTTGAATGAATTCGTTGTCTTTTAGCTGAACAAGCCATTCGTCAAAACGACTGCCTTCAACAAAGGTAATAGTAAACTGGTGTTCTTTCCCTTCTACAAGCACCTGTAGCGCTTGCTCTAAGGTTAAACCCGGTTCAAGCAGGAAAGTACCCGCTTTTACGTCTACAAGCTCAGGATGTAACTTACGGATTAATTTCTCGTAAGGAGAAGCCTCAAACAGCCCCTCGTTAATCAACTGGGCTAGAACGCGGTTAAAGCTGCTACCTGAAGCAACAGTCACGACTTGTGGTTTTTCTAATTGAATAACTTGTTTCAGGTTATCTTGCGCTTGGTTGTAAACATAAAAACCAGCAGCACCGGCTGCAATTAAGCACAAGATAATAAAAATAAATAACTTTTTGATCACGAGTTTAGTTGTCCTTGAAGGCTACGAGTAACGGTTCCAATGTTAAATTGGGTATCACTAATACGGGTAACTGGGGCAACCCCTAAAATGGAGTTTGTCATGAAAACCTCATCAGCTTGCATGAGTTGAGATAAGCAGTAGTCACTAATTGTAACGGAAAGTTCAGCCTGATTCAGCGCGGTTAACACTTGCTTACGCATAACCCCCGCGACACCACTTTGAGTGAGTTGAGGTGTGTATATCGACTGACCTTTGCGCCAGAACAGATTGGCCATGGTGGTTTCAATCACATTGCCCGATATATCAAGAACCACACCATCCACTTCATTAGCTTGATCCATTTCATCTTTCATCAAAATCTGCTCAAGGCGATTATTGTGCTTATGGCCAGCCAGTAGTGGGCTCAAACCTAGCGCTTGATGGCAGATACCGAGTTCAACACCGGAGTCTTGCCACGCTGAATAATGGATTGGGTAATCAAAGGTACTGATGGTGATTGTCGGCTTGGCGATATTCTTGGTACTGTAGCCACGCCCACCCGCTCCACGACTAACGTGCAGCTTGATCCCTGCTTTTTGATTATGAGGCTTGTTGGCGTTATGGAGCTTCTTTGAACCATCAAGGCTCTTTGTGCCATGAAGAGCGTTATGTTGGATGTGTTGAAGCGCAGTATCGAGCCAAAGACTAACAACATCCCAATCAAGAGCAGAAATGCGTAGTGCTTTAAGGCACTCGTCGACACGGTGCTGATGATCGTGAAGATGTTTTATCTCACCATCACTCACGAGCATTGTCGTAAAACAGCCGTCTCCGTACTGAAACGAGCGATCCAAAATATCGATAGTTTGCTGGCTTTCTCCATCAACCCAAAACATGTTTTTCCCCATAAAAAGAAACGGCTCAATGCTAAAGCATCAAGCCGTTTAAAAACAAGTCTAATTGTGACTATCTACGAGTGTTTACGTCTTTAATAAGATGATTAAATCTTTTTGAAGATCAAACAGCCGTTTGTACCACCGAAACCGAATGAGTTACATGCAGCATATTCCATGTTGCTAACTTCACGTGCAGTGTGAGGTACTAAGTCAATATCTAAGCCTTCTTCAGGATCATCTAGGTTGATTGTTGGTGGAACAATTTGGTCAACCAGAGACATTGCCGTGATAATAGCTTCAGCAGAACCAGCAGCACCTAGAAGGTGGCCTGTCATTGATTTCGTAGAAGAAACCAATACTTGCTTGCTGCCTGCTTCGCCAAGAGCACGCTTGATGCCCTTAACTTCCGCTACGTCACCTGCAGGAGTCGAAGTACCGTGTGCGTTTACATAACCGATTTGTTCACCAGTAATGCCAGCATCACGCATAGCCGCTTCCATTGCTAGTGCGCCACCAGAGCCATCTTCACTTGGAGATGTCATGTGGTAAGCGTCACCCGACATACCGAAGCCAACTAGCTCACAGTAAATCTTAGCGCCACGAGCTTTCGCATGTTCGTACTCTTCAAGAACCATCATGCCTGCACCGTCGCCAAGAACGAAGCCATCACGGCCTTTGTCCCATGGACGAGAAGCTTTTTGAGGCTCATCGTTACGAGTAGAAAGTGCTTTAGCCGCACCAAAACCGCCCATACCTAGTGGAGTTGATGCTTTTTCAGCACCACCCGCTAGCATTGCGTCTGCATCGCCGTATGCAATCATACGAGCCGCGTGACCAATGTTATGTAGGCCAGTCGTACATGCAGTAGAAATCGCGATGTTTGGACCGCGTAGGCCACGCATGATAGACATGTGACCAGCAATCATATTCACGATCGTCGACGGTACGAAGAACGGGCTGATCTTACGAGGGCCTTTTTCAGTTAGAGCTTGGTGACCGGCTTCGATCAAACCAAGACCACCAATACCAGAACCGATAGCAACACCCACACGTGGAGCGTTTTCTTCAGTAATAGTTAGGGCTGAATCATCTAAAGCTTGAATACCTGCTGCGACGCCGTACTGGATGAACAAGTCCATCTTACGAGCATCTTTTTTAGTCATATACTCTTCGCAGTTAAAGTCTTTAACTAGACCTGCAAAACGAGTTGAGAAATTGGTTGCATCAAAATGATCGATATTAACGATACCACTTTGACCAGCTAGCAGGGCTTTCCAAGAAGATTCTACAGTGTTGCCTACCGGTGACAACATACCCATGCCAGTGACAACTACACGACGCTTGGACACGATTTTACACTCCGGGGATTGAGGTGATTTAAGATGAGGATAGATGAGTTAGATAAAACACAGGCGGTCGAGGTGACCGCCTGGGAGAGATTATTACTGAGCGCTAGTTACGTAATCGATAGCTGCTTGAACAGTAGTAATTTTCTCAGCTTCTTCATCTGGGATTTCAGTGTCAAATTCTTCTTCTAGAGCCATTACTAGCTCTACTGTGTCTAGAGAATCTGCACCTAGGTCATCAACGAAAGAAGCTTCGTTTTTAACTTCAGCTTCGTCTACACCTAGCTGTTCAACAATGATTTTCTTTACGCGTTCTTCGAGGTTGCTCATTTTTTCTTTTCCTTTACAGAGTTCGCTTTATGCGATGTTTTCCGTAGTTTATTCAATCTATTGAAAGTTGCAAGGTCAACTTTTCTGGTCAAACCACAATTTTCACGATTTTAACCGAAATTACGTATGATCTTGACTTAAATCATGCACAAATGTTGCACATAATTTACACCATGTACATACCGCCATTGACGTGAAGTGTTTCACCTGTGATATAAGCTGCCGCAGGTGACGCCAAAAATACCACAGCTTCAGCGATTTCGCGAGGGTCACCTAGTCGACCTGCTGGTACATTCGCCAAAGTTGCTGCACGTTGGTCATCATTTAGCGCTTTAGTCATGTCAGTTTCGATGAAACCAGGAGCTACAGTGTTCACTGTAACGCCACGAGACGCAACTTCACGAGCCATTGATTTAGTAAAACCAATTACGCCTGCTTTTGCAGCTGCGTAGTTAGCTTGACCAGCGTTACCCATTGTACCTACTACAGAACCAACGTTTACTATACGACCTTGACGCTTCTTCATCATGCCACGCAATACAGCTTTAGACATGCGGAAGATAGGAGTTAGGTTAGTATCGATGATGTCATTCCATTCGTCGTCTTTCATACGCATCAGTAGGTTATCACGAGTGATACCTGCGTTGTTAACTAGAATGTCAATCGCACCGAATTCATCGTTGATGGTTTTCAGTGTAGCAGCAATTGAGTCAGTATCCGTTACATTAAGAGCAAGACCTTTACCGTTCTCACCAAGGTACTCGCTGATTGCAGCTGCGCCGCCTTCAGATGTCGCAGTACCGATAACTTTAGCACCACGCTCAACTAAAAGTTCAGCGATTGCACGACCGATGCCACGGCTTGCGCCTGTAACTAGTGCAACTTTGCCTTCTAAATTCATCATAACTTCTCTATTAAGTGGTTATTTACTTAGCAGCTTCTAGTGATGCAGTATCATTAACTGCAGCAGCTGTCATAGTTTTTACGATTCGTTTTGTTAGACCAGTAAGAACTTTACCAGGGCCTAATTCAAGTAGCTTCTCAACGCCTTGCTCATTCATCGCTTGTACACCTTCAGTCCAACGAACTGGGCTGTATAGCTGACGAACAAGTGCGTCTTTAATTTTTGCAGGGTCTGTTTCAGCAATAACATCAACGTTATTGATAACAGGCAATGCTGGCGTGTTGAACTCTAGAGCTTCTAGAGCCACTGCTAGCTTATCTGCTGCTGGCTTCATCAGTGCACAGTGAGACGGCACAGAAACAGGTAACGGAAGTGCACGCTTAGCGCCCGCTTCTTTACAAAGTGCACCAGCACGCTCTACTGCCGCTTTGTTACCCGCGATAACAACTTGGCCAGGAGAGTTAAAGTTAACTGGAGACACAACTTCGTCTTGCGCAGCTTCTTCACACGCTTTAGCAATCGCTTCATCGTCTAGACCGATGATTGCGTACATTGCACCAACACCTGCAGGAACCGCTTCTTGCATCAGTTGACCACGTAGTTCAACCAGCTTGATCGCTTCTTTAAAGTCGATAACGCCGGCACATACAAGAGCAGAATATTCACCTAGGCTGTGACCTGCTAGATTTACAGGTTGCTCTAGGCCAAGCTCTTGCCATACACGCCAAATTGCAACAGACGCTGTTAATAGAGCCGGTTGAGTGCGAAAAGTTTCATTTAGATTTTCTACAGGACCATCTTGAACCAATGCCCATAGATCGTAACCAAGTGCTTCTGAAGCTTCAGCAAATGTCTTTTTAACAACATCATACTGTTCGCCTAGGTCAGCAAGCATACCGATAGCTTGAGAGCCTTGGCCTGGGAATACGATAGCAAATTTGCTCATTGTAATTTTCCTTTAAGCAAAGCAAAAAATTGAATAAGGCACATAAGTTATGTGCCTTGTTTGTTGATTATCGCTTGGGGTTAGAATTTAACTAACGCAGAACCCCAAGTGAAGCCGCCGCCAAATGCTTCAAGTAGAAGCGTTTGACCACGTTTAATTCGCCCGTCGCGAACAGCCTCATCAAGGGCCGTTGGTACGGTAGCTGCCGACGTATTGCCATGCTTATCAAGAGTAATCACAACTTGGTCAAGCGACATCGTCAGCTTTTTAGCGGTTGCAGAGATAATACGGTAATTCGCTTGGTGTGGAACTAACCAATCAAGCTCTGACTTATCCATATTGTTCGCCGCTAATGTGTCTTTAACTAGCTTAGAAAGCTGAGTTACCGCCACTTTAAATACTTCGTTGCCCGCCATGTGCAGCCATTTGTCTGCATCACCGCCACGCTCTGGTACTTCTAAGCTTAGAAGCTCACCGTATTTACCGTCAGAGTAAATATGAGTAGACAAAATACCTGGCTCTTCGCTTGCGCCTACAACCACCGCGCCTGCTGCATCACCAAATAGGATGATAGTAGAGCGGTCAGTCGGATCACAGGTTTTTGACAGTGCATCCGCACCAATTACCAAAACGTTCTTACACATGCCAGTCTTGATGTGTTGATCAGCAACAGACAGTGCGTAGACAAAACCAGAACACGCTGCAGCCAAATCAAACGCAGGGCAGCCTTTGATACCAAGCTTGCCTTGTACCTGACATGCCGAAGACGGGAATGTGTGGCTACTGCTGGTTGTCGCAACGATGATTAAATCAATCTCTTCTTTGTCGATACCTGCCATTTCAATGGCATTTTCAGCAGCGTAAAACGCCATATCAGCAACGGTTTCGTTTTCCGCTGAAATACGACGCTCTTTAATACCCGTTCTAGCAACGATCCACTCATCGCTAGTCTCTACCATTTTCTCTAAGTCTGCGTTAGTACGCACCTGAGATGGCAAGTAGCTGCCAGTACCTAAAATTTTGCTATACATGAAGACTAATAATGCCTCTCGAGTAAAACCGCTTCCAAACGATCGCTAATGCGGCTGGGGACTTGTCGTTTGACCTCGTGTACTGCTTCACCAATCGCGTTGACGACTGCAGACACATCAGCACTTCCATGACTTTTAATGACAATGCCGCGCAATCCTAACAAACTTGCGCCGTTATACTGGTCGGGGTTCAAGGTTTTTAATTCAGTAAATAGCTCAGAAAACAGCATTCTGGCTATCCAACCCTTTATTGTTGAAGCCATCATGCGCGTTTTTAGCTTATCAATAAAGAGCTGAGCCGTACCTTCGCACGTTTTTAAGCAGACATTGCCCACAAAACCATCACATACGACGACATCAGCAGCATCTTGAAGTAATTGATTACCTTCAATATAGCCTATGAAGTTCACAGACTGAGTATTAGACAACATTTCAGCGCATCGTTTTACAAGGTCATTGCCTTTAATTTCTTCTGCACCGATATTCAAGATAGCGACACGTGGTGCGCGACCTAAATGTTGTTCTGCTAATGCACTGCCCATGACAGCAAACTGAAACAGTGAATCTGCGTCACTAGAAACGTTCGCCCCTAAATCAAGCATCCATGTACGATTTCCGGATGCAGTAGGCAAAGCTGAAACCAATGCAGGCCTATCAATACCGGGAAGAAGCTTGAGTCTGAAACGGGATAAAGCCATCAGTGCGCCAGTGTTACCACCACTCACACAAGCATCAGCCTGTGATTCGGCAACCAGATCGATAGCGGCACGCATAGAGCTACCCTGACTATTACGTAAGGCTAGTGAAGGTTTTTCAGAATTGGAAATGACTCGATCACAATGCTGGATACTCAAACGAGAATCAGGCATTCGACCTAATGAAGATAATTGAGATGTGATCGCGTTTCGATCACCTATTAGAATGACTTTTAGCTCTGGGAAATACGACAGTGCCTGCACGGCGGCAGGCACTGTTACACGAGGACCGAAGTCCCCGCCCATTGCATCAAGCGCAACGGTTAGATTTTGCAAAGGTCAACCTTACTTGTTGATAACCTTTTTGCCGCGGTAGAAACCTTCGGCAGTCACGTTGTGACGTAGGTGAGTTTCACCTGAAGTTGCGTCTACAGAAAGTGCAGCTGTAGTTAGCGCATCGTGTGAACGACGCATGCCACGCATTGAACGTGATTTCTTGCTCTTTTGTACGGCCATTGACCCTACTCCTATGTAAATTCTTAAAGAAGCAATTACTTCTTTAAGCTTTTTAAAACATCAAATGGATTCGGCTTTTTGTCTTCCTCAATTTCTTCAGGAAGTTCACCAAACACCAAGTTATTTGAGTTAACGCTACATTTCGCATCGTCGTGCATTGCTATTTGTGGCAATCCAAGGATGAACTCGTCTTCAACTAATTGAATCAGGTCTAACTCACCGTACTCGTTCAGATCTACCAAATCGTACTCTTCCGGTGCTTCCTCTTCACTTTTCTCACTGTAAACAGGAGTATAAGTAAATTGGACATCGCACTCATGTGCGAAAACCTCATTACAACGTTGACACTCTAAATCGACTTCGACGTTAGCTTTACCAGAGATAACGACTAATCGTTGTTCATCAAGCCCAAATGACATTGAGACTTGCGCGTCACGTTTTACGCCTTCAGTTGCTTCAGTTAAACGCTTCAAAAGACTGACCTGAATGATACCATCCATATCGAGTCGTTTTTGAGCCGTTCTTGCCGGATCAACTGTACGCGGTATTTTTTCCTTTTGCATAGGGCGCGAATCTTATCTTCCAAATCGTGTTTAGTCAAAGGAAATGGCAAAAAAAATGTACTTTCCTGCCTTTCCTATTCAGAGCATTATGAATAGCAGGACAAGTTACGTTATCCTGAGATAAATGCTTCCTTGAATTGTAAATTAAAATGAGAAATTACCAACTAGTTTTAGCCTCTACATCACCATTTAGGCAAGAGATCCTCAAAAAACTACAGTTAAGCTTCATTACAGCCAAGCCAGACTGCGATGAAACGCCGCTTCCAGAAGAGACACCACAACAGTTAGTGATGCGTCTTGCTGAGACCAAAGCTAAGTCTTGTGTTGTGGAGCAACCTAGCTTAGTCATTGGTTCTGATCAGGTTTGCGTAATTGATGGAGAGATCATTGGTAAGCCTCACACTCGAGAAAAAGCGATCGAGCAATTATCTCGTCAAAGCGGCAAGAGCATTACTTTTTATACTGGGCTTTCGGTTTGGAACAACGAAACCAATGAAGCTGACACGCGTCTCGACACCTTTGTAGTGCATTTCCGCGATTTAACTAAGCAACAGATCATTAGTTATGTTGAGAAAGAGCAGCCTTATTACTGCGCAGGTAGCTTTATGTGTGAAGGGTTAGGCATCGCGTTGTTTAAACAGATGGAAGGGAAAGACCCAAATACTTTGATCGGCTTACCGCTGATCGATCTAGTCGATATGTTAGAAGCGCAAGGAATGGGTGTACTATAACGGATACGCTCTCTTTGTTAGAGATCCCTACTCCTTCCTTCGTCAGTCTAGGGAATGGCGGAACACGCAATTTTATCTAACCAACTAATGATATAGAGCGTGATTTTAAAAAGTCGTCATCCTCAAGGGCGAGGAACGAGCGACTTGGGGATCTTCTACAACAGATGAAAACAAAAAAGGTTGACGATATTCGTCAACCTTTCTCATTTATGGATACTGAAGAACAAATTTAGAGGCACTCTATACCTTCGTATCTCGTATCTCGTATCTCGTATCTTCTTAAAGCTTACGTAAACCAGTTAGGGCTTTCTCTAGCCTTCTTTCCATTGGCGCCGAGATATCCATCTTCTCTTCACTACCTGGGTGTGTGAACTTGATGTTTGCTGCATGTAGGAACAGACGATCAAGACCAACCTTACCCGTGTAAGCGTCAAAACGACGATCACCGTAGCGATCATCCCAAGCAATTGGGTGACCAGTATACTGAGCGTGCACACGAATTTGGTGTGTTCGGCCTGTAATTGGGCTTGCTTGAATCAACGTCGCCTCTTGGAATTTTTCTAAAACCTTAAAACGGGTTTCAGAAGCTTTACCATTCGGGTTAACTCGAACAATGCTGTTCACTTCATTTTTCAACAAAGGTGCGTTGACGACTTTGCAGCTGTTCTTCCATTCGCCCATAACTAAAGCGAAGTAGTATTTTTGAACCGTTTTTTCACGGAACTGTGCTTGAAGGTGTCTTAGCGCCGAGCGCTTCTTAGCAACAAGCAAAATGCCAGACGTATCTCTATCGATACGGTGCACTAATTCAAGAAAACGAGCATCAGGGCGAAGAGCACGTAATGCTTCAATCGCGCCAAATTTTAATCCGCTACCACCATGAACAGCAGTGCCAGACGGTTTGTTAAGAATTAGCATGTGATCATCTTCATAAATGATGCACTGTTCTAATTCTGAAACCTTGTTGAGTTTCGTGCTCGGCACGTTCTCTTCTGTTTTCTCTTCAATAGTAACCGGAGGGATACGAACTAAATCGCCAGCTTTTAGTTTGTACTCAGCCTTAATGCGTTTTTTATTTACGCGGACTTCGCCTTTACGCACGATTCGGTAAATCATGCTTTTCGGGATGTTTTTTAATTGGTTGCGTAAGAAGTTATCAATACGCTGACCAGCCATATCTTCGTCAATGTCGACGAATTGGACTTGGGTTCTAATTTCGCTCATTGCGCTATTGTATCACTGTCACTTTTGATAATTGATATTTTCTTAGCCCTATTCCGAACTTATTTATCCCTAATCCTTACCGATCTATCCCAAAATGGTCATTGAAGTTCTATATTTCTTTGATTCTTCGAACAAAAAAGCATCAAGATTCCTGCAAATTAAAATATCAATTGATAAATTATTTATAGACAGTGAGTTAGAGCTATCAAAACCCAAACAAAAACTGTTTTTTTTACAGCATTCCGACAAAGCAGATTGCTGTGTTTACCGACCGCTGCTATAGTTCACAGCTGCTATCAGTGGTTTGACTATTATTTAAACAGCTAACCATTCATAAGCAAGTAAATGAGTAGATAACTCAGATTAGACAGTGCTGCAATCGGCGTAAGACACGGTCAACTGAGTTCCTTATCGCTCTACTCACGTACACTCATGTTGAGTATTCACCGCCACATCGCGGATCATAGGCTAACTCCCTATGATGACTGACGTGCCCCAGAGCATCCCTCTCCAGCCGGGAGGCTGCACCGATAAAGCCATGGGATCTGGCACCATGAGAAACGAAATAAAGCGATAAGAACAATGATGAAAATAAGAAAAGACAATGAGAACTTCTAAATGAAAAGAATGTTAATTAACGCAACTCAAAAAGAAGAGTTGCGTGTCGCTTTGGTTGATGGCCAACGACTGTTCGATCTAGATATCGAAAGTCCAGGTCACGAGTCAAAGAAAGCGAATATCTACAAAGGACGTATTACCCGTATTGAACCAAGCCTAGAAGCGGCATTCGTTGATTACGGCGCAGAACGTCACGGTTTCCTCCCTCTTAAAGAAATTGCCCGCGAATACTTCCCTGAAGGTTATACATACCAAGGCCGTCCTAGCATTAAAGAAGTGCTAAAAGAAGGCCAAGAAGTAATCGTACAAGTAGAGAAAGAAGAACGTGGTAGCAAAGGTGCTGCACTGACAACTTTCATCTCTTTGGCTGGTAGTTACTTAGTTCTTATGCCTAATAACCCTCGTGCTGGCGGTATTTCTCGTCGTATCGAAGGTGATGAACGCACTCAACTGAAAGCAGCATTAAGCACTCTTGAGCTTCCTCAAGGTATGGGCTTAATCGTGCGTACAGCGGGTGTTGGCAAAAGCGCAGAAGAGCTAGAGTGGGACCTGAATGTTCTATTGAACCATTGGGGCGCTATCAAGCAAGCTTCTGATTCAAATGCAGCTCCTTTCCTAATTCACCAAGAGAGTAACGTTATTGTTCGCGCAATTCGTGACTATCTACGTCGTGATATTGGCGAGATTCTAATCGACAGCAATACTATTTTTGAACGTGCACAAGCGCACATTCAATTAATACGCCCAGATTTCATGAATCGCGTTAAGAAATACGATGGTGAAGTGCCACTATTCAGCCATTACCAGATTGAAAGCCAGATCGAATCTGCTTTCCAACGTGAAGTTCGTCTTCCATCTGGTGGTTCTATCGTAATCGACCCAACAGAAGCACTGACTTCTATCGATATCAACTCTGCTCGTGCAACAAAGGGCGGCGATATTGAAGAAACAGCACTTAACACTAACCTAGAAGCTGCCGATGAAATTGCACGTCAATTACGTCTACGTGACCTAGGTGGTCTTGTTGTAATCGACTTTATCGATATGACCCCGGTTCGCCACCAACGCGAAGTAGAAAGCCGTCTACGTGATGCCGTTCGTTTAGATCGCGCACGTGTTCAGATTGGTCGTATTTCTCGCTTTGGTCTTCTAGAGATGTCTCGTCAACGTTTGAGCCCATCACTAGCAGAAGCAAGCCACCACATTTGTCCTCGTTGTACAGGTACTGGTGTTGTTCGTGATAACGAATCTCTAGCACTTTCTGTTCTACGTTTGATTGAAGAAGAAGCTCTAAAAGACAACACAGCACAAGTACTTGCTGTTGTGCCTGTTCCAATCGCTTCTTACCTTCTGAACGAAAAACGTCGCTCAGTAAACCACATCGAGAAGAACCAAGAAGTTAAGATCACTGTTGTTCCTAACTCAGACATGGAAACGCCGCATTTTGAGGTTATCCGTGTTCGTGAAGGTGAAGAGTTCGATCTACTATCTTACTTGCTGCCTAACAAGCTAGAAGCTCTAAAAGAAGCGGAAAGCAAAGAGCCTGCTGAACAGACTATTCGTCCTAAGAAGATCGAAGAACCTGCTCTGAAAGGCTTCGCAGCTCCTGCTCAATCAGCACCAACTCCTGCTCCAGCACCTAAAGCTGTAGAAGAGAAGAAAGCTGAACCAGCAGCGACTCAAGAACCAGGCCTAATTGGTCGTTTCTTCAAAGCTATCGGTAGCTTCTTATTTGGCTCTTCAACTCAAGAAGAGAAAAAAGAAGAAGAGAAGAAAGAAGAAGAAAAACCTAAAAACAATCGTAACAACGGCAACCGTCAACGCCGTGATCGTAACGATAACCGTCGTCGTAACCAACGTGGTGAGCGTGGCGAACAGCGTAACGACCGTGGTGAACGTGGTGACAATCGTAACGAAAACCGTGACAACAAACGCCGCCGTAAGCCAGCTCGTGATGAGAAGCCTGAAGAGCAAAAAGAAGCAGCTCCACAGCAAACTCGTCAGCCTCGCAAGCCTAAGCAAGACCGTCGCAACAAGCCACGTGATGAGCAGAAGCAACGCGAAGAGCAAGCACCATCTAAATTAGCAGAAGAAGGTCTACAGCTAGCAGCAGAAGCACAAGCTGGTAAACCGGAAGCGCCTAAGGCTAAACCTGAAGCGAAAGCAGCTAAGATTAAAGAGCGTCGTCAGCGTCGTAAACTTAACAAGCAAGTTCGTGTTAAAGACCAACAAGCTCAAGCTGAAGATAACGCTTCAAAAGAGCAGGTTGCTGCTAAAGAACTATCTGTTTCAAAAGAACAGTCAGTAGCTCAAGAGCAAAAAGTTGCGGAACAAGTAGAAGCAACTCAAGCGAATGCAGAGCAAACTGAACAGGAAGAGCCGAAACAACGTCGTAACCGTCGTTCTCCACGTCACCTACGTGCAAGTGGTCAACGTCGTCGTCGCGGTCGTGATCGTCGCCCTAACCCATTCCGCCTACGTAAAGGTGGTGTAGCTTCTCCAGAGATGGCTATGGGTAAAGTGATGCCTCGCTTCATTCCAAAACCTCACCACAAGCAGGCAAAGCCTGAAGTGGCTGAAGTTCAAGTAGCAGCTGAAGCTCAAACATCTGTTCAAGAGCAGAATGTTGCTCTAGAGACGGCACCACAAAGCAACGTAGCAATGACTGGCGGCTTCGCATGTCCAGAGCTTGCAATGGGTAAAGTTATCATCCGTCGTGAAGATGCTGCTGTTGAAGCTCAAGTAGCTGAGACTCCTGCTGTAGTTGAAGCTCCTGCAGTCGTTGAAGAAGCACCAGTGGTTGCAGAAGCGACGAAAGTTGAAGCGCCTATTGTAGCAGAAGCTGTGCAAGCAGAAGCAACACCAGTTGTTGAAGCTGAAGCGCCTAAAGCTGAAAGTGCAAAAGTTGAAGAAGCACCTGTTGTTAAAGCAGAAGCTCCTAAAGCGGCACCAAAGGCAGCTGTTGCTAAGAAGCAAGCCGGTTCACCAATGACTAAAGCTCCTGGTCCTCAAGAGATCAAAGAGATTGAAGTGATTGCAGCTCCGTTCCGCACTGAACGTTTTGTATCGAAAGGTGCAGGCAGTCAGGCAGCGTCGAACAAAGCTGGCGCGGCGATGACTAAGCCAAACTACTAGTGATTACTGATAGGTAATCGCGAGTAAATAGAATCAAAGGCTGCTTATTAAAGCAGCCTTTTTCATATCTACTAATCGAATAAAAATTAACAGATATATTACTCAAAGTTAGGTTCAACCTTGAACTTAATCACATTTTTGGGTAGCATTCGCGCACTTATCTTTTCGACACTTCGCTATTGCCGCTCTTTTCCATCACTGTTTGGCTACGCAATACACCCGTGTCGGTAAATCCATCTTAAGCATAGCTGAGCAAACATGTTCGAATTCCCACAATTTTCAAAGCACTCTGTAAAGAATGACGTGCTTTCAGGTCTTACAGTAGCCCTGGCTCTGGTACCTGAAGCTGTAGCATTCGCCTTTGTTGCTGGCGTTGACCCAATGGTTGGTCTTTATGCAGCATTCATCGTAGGTTTAATCACTTCTGTCTTTGGCGGCCGTCCAGGTATGATTTCTGGCGCAACCGGCGCAATGGCCGTTGTAATGGTGAGCCTAGTGGCAACCCATGGTGTTCAATACCTATTCGCAGCCGTTATGCTGGCTGGCCTTCTGCAAATTGCAGCAGGTGTATTTAAACTAGGTAAATTTATCCGTATCGTTCCACACCCAGTAATGATTGGTTTCGTGAACGGTTTGGCCATTGTTATCTTCCTAGCTCAACTTGGTCAATTTAAAGCGCCAGACGTAACAGGTGCGTTGACTTGGTTACCAAGCGGTCAAATGACACTAATGCTAGGTCTAGTAGCCCTTACAATGGCTATCATCCACTTCCTACCTAAGCTAACAACAGCAGTACCATCTTCATTAGTTGCTATTGTTACAGTAACGGCTTTGGTTGTGGGTCTTGACCTTGAAACTCGCACTGTTGTCGACTTCCTACGTACAATGTCTGGTGACGAAGCTGCTACGCTAGCGGGCTCTCTTCCAACATTCTCAATTCCTGCTGTTCCGTTTTCTTTAGATACACTACAGATCATCCTGCCTTACGCAATTATCCTTGCGGCTATCGGCCTGATTGAATCTCTGCTGACACTGACAGTACTAGACGAAATGACAAACACTCGTGGTCAATCTAACCGTGAATGTGTTGGTCAAGGTATGGCTAACGTAACGTGTTCTGTATTCGGTGCGATGGGTGGTTGTGCGATGATCGGTCAATCGATGATCAACGTAAACTCAGGTGGTCGTGGTCGTCTTTCAGGTATCGTCGCCGCAGTTGCACTACTGATGTTCATCCTGTTCGGTTCTGCACTGATTGAAATGATTCCTCTAGCAGCACTTGTGGGCGTAATGTTCATGGTTGTTATCGGCACATTTGAATGGGCAACCTTCAAGCTTGCGCGTCGCGTTCCTAAACAAGACTTCTTCGTTATCGTTCTTGTTACCGTAGTAACAGTACTGACTGATCTTGCTGTGGCAGTAGGTGTTGGTGTTGTCGCTTCTGCGCTAATGTTTGCTTGGCAACATGCTAAACACATCTACGCAGATACATCAGTAAACGCTGAAGGCTCAAAAGAGTACAAAGTTAACGGCCCAATCTTCTTTGGTTCAACGGCTAACTTCCTAGAGTTGTTTGACGCATACAACGATCCACAAGATGTAATCGTTGATTTCGCAAACTCACGCGTGACTGACCACTCTGCAATTGAAGCGATCGACACGATTGCTGACCGTTACGCGGCGCTAGGTAAAACACTTCACCTTCGCCACCTAAGCCAAGACTGTGTTGCTATGCTGCACAAAGCAGGTAGCTTAGTTGAAGCGAACGTTGCAGAAGACCCAATCTACAAAGTAATGTCTAAGTAATCTTAGCTGTAGCTTTAATTTAGATTTAGAGAGGCCGACATTCAATGTCGGCCTTTTTTATACCTATCGGTCAGCCCTTACGCTGATAACAAAACGACGTACATTGTTCCTACACTACATCGAACGCAGTATCGCTTCGCTAGACTCTTCGATTAAATCCAACACCAATTCAAAACCATTTCCCTCACCATAATACGGATCGGGGATCTCTTGATATTGTGACTCTCCAAAACTCAAAAATAATGCGAGCTTGTATTGGAGGTGAACTGGGCATTGGCTCATTAAGTCGTCTAAATTCGCCCTATCGGCCGCGAGTATCAGGTCAAATTCTTCGAAGTCATTATCTACCACTTTACGAGAAGTAATCCCCTTAAAGCTGTAGCCTCGCTTCTCTCCTGCAGATTTGGATCGCGAGTCTGGCGGGTTGCCTTGATGAAAACCAATCGTCCCCGCAGAGTCGACCACAACATCAATATCCAGCTGTTGCGCTTTCTTCCTTAGCACCGCTTCACCTGTTGGCGAGCGGCAAATATTCCCCATACAAACTACGAGTATCTTTTTCATCCCTAATCACCTGTTCTTCCGATGGTTTTTGCTATCGTTAAGTTAGGCTATGATAGACGCAATCACAACTTAAAAGGATTTGTTATGTCGACTGAAGACAACAAAGAACAACGCCACAAAGCAAGACAACAGAAAGTAAAAGAACAAGTCGATGCACGTGTCGCTGCAGCACAAGAAGTAAAAGGCCTATTGCTGGTCATCACGGGTAACGGTAAAGGTAAATCAACATCCGGTTTTGGTACGATTACACGTGCAGTTGGTCATGGTAAGAAATGCGCCGTTGCTCAGTTTGTTAAAGGTACCTGGGATAACGGCGAAAAAAACGTTCTGCAAAAGCTTGATATCGAGTTCCAAGTCATGGGCACAGGCTTTACTTGGGAAACTCAGAACAAAGCGCAAGATATTGAAGCTGCGCAGCGTGTATGGAAAGAGTGCCAACGCATGCTGGCTGATGAGTCGATCGATGTGATTCTGTTTGATGAACTGACTTACATGGTTAGCTACGGTTACATCGAACTCGATGAAGTGGTTGAGGCGTTGAATAACCGCCCGAAGATGCAGTCTGTCATCATTACAGGTCGTGGCGCGCACCGTACTCTTACTGAGATAGCAGATACAGTATCTGAAGTTCGCAATGTGAAACACGCTTTTGAATCTGGTGTTAAAGCGCTACAAGGCGTTGACTGGTAATCACCTTCAACCAGAGATCCCCGACTCGGTCATTCTTCCCTCTCGAGGATGACGACCACTAGGCCGTTACGCTCTTGAACAAAGGACGACGGCCTATCGTCATTCCCTAGAGCGAGGGACGAGTGTCATAGGGAATCTCTCTTGAGTATTATCGAGCCAAAAATAAAAAGCGCCATTCCTACAACAGGAGTGGCGCTTTGTTCATTTTTAAATGAGATGAAGACTAGTTAAACAAACCTTTTAGTAGACCGTTTACTGCGTCTCTTGTTTTCTCATCTTTGATCTTGTCACCGTACTTTTCGTCTAACTTTTCTAAACCACGATCAATTTCTTTCTGTGCTTTCTGTTTCAATACATCATCAAAAACAAGTGCAAATTTCGGGGCTGCCCACTGACCTGTTACCTTAATTGGGATAGTCACATCTTTCAGGTCGTCGATGCTCTTACCGCCCTGACCTTCAAGTGAACCCACAATTGATGTACGCACAAGGAAGTCGACCGTTTCATTGATGAAGTTTGCTTTACCTTGACCTGTCACACGTAACAGTGGCGACTGTGCTGATAAGTCGTTAGTTGAAACCCAACCTTTATCCACTTTCAGCGTCGCTTTCATTGCACTGAAGTCCGTTTTTTGAGCTTCATTTGTGCTTTCAACTTTCTCGCCCTTGATCTTAGCGTAGTTTTCTCGAATCAGTTGAGCTACGTTGATGCCGTTAACTGCACCATCTTCAAAGTTAATCGCGATAGTACCGACTAGGTTTTTCTTGATACCCGTCGGAGTTAGACTCTTACCTTTCACGTTGACATCAATATTACCGGTACCTTCCAGCATATCGTTATCTGCAACATCAACCAGTAACGGTTGTACTTTCACGCCTTTGATTTTCTTCTTAGCCGTGTAAGTCGCTGGTGTTTTACGAGCGTCTAACTTTGCAGTAGCAGAAATAGAACCTTGGTAAAGATTCGAGGTGAATGAGGTTAGCTCTGCGATACCACGGTTAACCGAAAATGCGGTTTTAACATTCTGCATCTTCGCGTTGTTCGCCTTGAACTTATCAATCGTGATGTCACCTTTCACGTCTAACGTTTTCAGAGCCGACAGATCAGGTTCCACTTCTTTAGCTGGATCTGAACTACCAGAACTTGACGTTGAACCACCAGCAGAACCAGAAGGCGCTGTGCTCGCTGTTTCTGTTGTATTGCCTAAGCCTAAGAATTCATCTAAATCAATATTCGGGCTATGAAGAGAGAAACGAACCTTTGGTATTTCAGATAGGATTACGTCTGCTTTACCGTCTAATGCAATAGCGTTAGCTTGTAGCTTCTCTAACACAAAGCTCAGGTGGCTCTTGTTAAGATCGAAGCTTAAGTCAGACAGCATGTCGACTTTCATTGGAGACTGAGGAAGCGTGTCGCCTTTGAATGTTGAGTCTAACGTTAACTTGTTCAGCGTTACTTTTGAAATCGCGCTATCAACAGTAAGTTCACCGCCACCTTTAAGATCAAGGTCAAGGCCAGCTGCATTACCGATTACAGCGTAAGTCAGTTGGTTTACCTTATCGAACTCAAACGTATTCAAGCCAATTTTTGCTGACTCAATCGACGTCGCTGGATCATTGAACTTAGCGTTTAAGTCGATATTACGAAGTGCGTAACTTGCAAAGCCTTCAGCTAATTTGAATTCTGCACTGCCTTGTGCAGAGAACTTCTGTTGATTGTTCTCACCAGAAGCCGCAAATGTCGCGGTTGTCCATGTATCAACGGCAAACTCAGAAAGATTCAAAGACACATCGTATAGCTTAGTGAATGAACCCGCTTGCTTGTCGTCCATTTCAAACAATGCGTTTGATACAGTTACGCCTGCAAGGTTGATCGTCCAACCCGATGCGTCTGTGGTAGTTTGCTCTTGAGGGGCAGGCGCTGATTCAGAACTTGTGCCTGCTGCAGGCTCAGATTCTTGAGGCGCTGACGCTTGCGTTAGTGCATCAATGTTCTTGCGACCATCTTTAAGCGTTTCTAAATAGAATTCTGCACCATCTAGAGTAATGTTGCCGATCTCTAGTTGGTTGCTAAATAGCGGAGTAACCGAAACGTCAACGCCAACGGTATCAACCTTAAATAGGTTAGGTTGCGTAAAACCTTCAGGGTTGCGTAATTCAGTTTGACCAAGTTCAAAGCCAATGGATGGGAAGAATTGCCAGCTGATATCACCCTCGATCACTAGCTCTAGGCCTGTGTGTTTTTGGGCTTGTTCGACAATTAATGGCTTAAATTGGTTGGGATTCACTAACAGCACTAGTGCCAGAATTGCTGCAACGACAACAAACACTGGTACAGCTATGAAAATGAGTAGTTTCTTCATCCGCATATTCCTTGCTTAGATTCCAAAAGAAAGTGGCACTATAAAAGTGCCACTGATTCGGTAAAAAATAAAGCTAAGTGAGTCACTTAGGCAAAATTTTATTCGATTAAGACTTCAACAACTTCGCAATGTGCGCTTTTAGCACATCAATCGCAATACGGTTTTTACCACCACGAGGAACGATGATGTCTGCATGTTGTTTTGAAGGCTCGATAAACTGCATGAACATTGGACGTACTGTTTCTTGGTATTGCTTAAGTACAGTGTCCATTGTACGACCACGCTCTTCTACATCACGCTTAACACGGCGTAATAGACAGATGTCTAATGGTGTATCCATAAACACACTTGCGTGCATTAGTTTACGAAGACGCGGGTCTGTTAGAAGCAGAATACCCTCTAAAATGATCACTTTCTTTGGAGTAAGTGTAGTCGTTTCAGAAGTACGTGTGTGCTCTGTGTAGCTGTATTCAGGAACTTCTACGGCGTTGCCACTCATTAGCTGCTGTAGATGTTCACATAAAAGATCATGATCTAGTGCATTTGGGTGATCGTAGTTAGTTTTAACACGCTCTTCCATACTCAAGTGGCTTTGGTCGCTGTAATAGCAATCTTCCGTGATAACACCAATTTGATGGTCGCCTACTTTTTCGCGCAATTCATTATAAATTGTACTAGCAATCAGACTTTTTCCTGAAGCTGAAGCGCCAGCGATACCTACGATGACACATTGATTATTATCAGACATTAATTTTGCACCCGATATGGTTTGGTGGTGGGAAGAGATAAACCGCCTGATTATAGGGGCTAAAGCACATAGATTCTAGTCGCCATTTTAGCTAATTGCAGTCAAATTGATGATATCAATGCATTTAATGAATGCAATCGTTTGCTTTCAAATAACTTGCCTACAACTATTTGCACAAGCCCAATGGATATTGACTTAAATCCACCGCTGTTTATCTAATCCAAACTATATTTAAACGACTTTGTGATTAACTTGCGCTATTCAACCATAGATTCGTTATTCAACCATAGAGAAGTTAATCGCTTCTGGTCTCGCCTTGCCGGTCCAGAACATCTTCGCAGCCACATTCTCTGCAAGCTCTAAGTAGTGACGTGTATGTTCACTATCTGGACGACGAATCACCGTCGGGCAACCTGCATCGATATCTTCTCGCACATCAATATGAAGAGGGATCTGTGCCAAAATATCGAGGTAAAACTCTTCTGACATAGCTTCGGCACCACCAACACCAAAGATATGCTCTTTCTCACCACAGTGACTACAAATATGATAGCTCATGTTTTCAACTAAGCCTGCGACTGGCACACTCACCTTATCAAACATCGCTACGCCTTTACGTGCATCCGCTAGCGCCAAATCTTGAGGAGTGGTCACCACTACAGCCCCGGTCACTGGGATCTGTTGCGATAACGTCAGCTGAATATCGCCCGTGCCCGGTGGCATATCAATAACTAGATAATCCAACTCTGGCCATACGGTTTCGTTAACAAGCTGACCTAAAGCCTTGGCCGCCATTGGACCGCGCCAAATCGCAGCGTCATCTTTCGACACAAGATAACCGATAGAGTGAGTGAAAATACCGTGCGCTTCGATTGGCATCATCCACTTGTTATTCTGGACTTCTGGTTTCGCATCTAATTGGCCAAGCATCATAGGTACAGAAGGACCATAGATATCCGCATCCAACAAACCCACTTTTGAACCAGACTTAGATAAAGCCAAAGCAAGGTTGACTGAAGTGGTCGATTTACCCACCCCACCCTTTGCAGATGTCACGGCGATGATGTTCTTCACCCCCTTCAATGGTGTCGCAACCGTGGTTTCTAACGCAGACGGCTTCACCTTCACTTCAAACTGAAAAGCGCTAACAAGCTGTTGTTCAATCTGAGAGTGAATCCACTGTTCCAATTCAACCGCAAGCTGATTAGCGGCAAAAGGTAAGGTGATAACAAATGATCCACGCGGATCAACCGATACAATATTTTGGTGTAGCGCCCACTCTGGGATGAGGATTGGTGACTCGAACTCATTCAACCATGAACAGAAATCTTGCTTAGAAGTAAAGTTACGCATTGGGACTCCTTTTTTTATTTATGCTATCACCCACGAGATGAAGACTGAACCCCTAAAAAACTAGGGGAATCCTTAGTCTGATACCTTGGCGTATCACACGTTATAAAGTAGTATTACCTCTCAAATTTATACCTATCAAAAAAGCGAATTATTAAGTATGGCAACTGATCCAAGACAACTTTTGGTAACTTGTGCGCTTCCGTACGCTAACGGCTCTATTCACCTTGGCCATATGCTTGAGCATATCCAAGCTGATATCTGGGTTCGATACCAGCGTCTACGTGGCAACACTGTAAACTTCATCTGTGCTGACGATGCTCACGGCACGCCAATTATGCTTAAAGCTCAACAGATGGGTATCACGCCAGAAGAGATGATCGCTGCTGTTAGTGAAGAGCACCAAAAAGACTTCGCTGGCTTTGATATCAGCTTTGATAACTACCACAGCACACACAGCGAAGAGAACCGTGAACTGGCTTCTCACATCTACTTAGAACTTAAAAAGAACGGCTTCATTTCTAGCCGCACTATTTCTCAGCTTTTCGATCCTGAGAAAGAGATGTTCCTACCAGACCGCTTCGTAAAAGGTACTTGCCCTAAGTGTAAGTCAGAAGACCAGTATGGTGATAACTGTGATAACTGTGGTGAGACATACAGCCCAACTGAGCTAATTAACCCTAAATCAGCGGTTTCTGGCGCAACTCCAGTAATGAAAGACTCTGAGCACTTCTTCTTCGACCTACCTCAGTTCGAAAGCATGCTTAAAGAGTGGACTCGTTCTGGCTCTCTACAGAATGAAACTGCAAACAAAATGCAGGAATGGTTTGAGTCTGGTCTGCAACAGTGGGATATCTCACGTGATGCACCTTACTTCGGCTTTGAAATCCCAGGCGAAAAAGACAAGTTCTTCTACGTATGGCTAGACGCACCTGTTGGCTACATGGCTTCTTTCAAGAACCTATGTGACAAACGTGACGATCTAAACTTCGATGAATACTGGAAGAAAGACAGCACAACTGAGCTTTACCACTTCATCGGTAAAGACATTGTTTACTTCCACAGCCTATTCTGGCCAGCAATGCTAGACGGCGCAGGTTTCCGTAAGCCAAACAACGTATTCGTACACGGCTACGTAACAGTGAACGGTGCGAAGATGTCTAAGTCGAAAGGCACATTCATCAAAGCAAGCACGTACCTAAACCACCTAGACCCTGAGTGTCTACGTTACTACTACGCTGCTAAACTAAACAGCCGCATCGATGACTTAGATCTTAACCTTGAAGACTTCACTCAACGTGTAAACGCTGACGTAGTAAACAAGATTGTTAACCTAGCTTCTCGTAACGCTGGCTTCATTACTAAGCGTTTTGAAGGCAAGCTAGCTGCTGAATTTGCAGAGCCTGAGCTATACAACGAATTCGTTGCTGCTGCTGAGCGTATCGGTGAGCTATACGAAACTCGTGAATTCAGCCGTGCTATCCGTGAAATCACTGCACTAGCGGATAAAGCTAACCAGTACATCGACGAAAAAGCACCTTGGGTTCTTGCAAAAGAAGAAGGCAAAGAAGCTGAGCTTCAACAAGTTTCTTCTGTAGGTATTAACCTATTCCGCGTACTGATGGCTTACCTGAAACCAGTGATGCCAGAGCTTGCAGCTCGCACTGAAGCTTTCCTAAACGAAGAGCTAACGTGGGAAGCGATTGCTACTCCGCTAACTGATCACGAGATCACTAAGTTCAAAGCGCTATTCAACCGCATTGACCCTAAGAAAGTGGAAGCAATGGTTGAGTCTTCTAAAGAAGATGCAGCCGCTGAAGCAGCAGCGAAAGAAAAAGCAGAAGCTGAAAAAGAGCAAGCAAGCCAAACTGAGCTAGACAAAGAGCCAATCGCAGACGAGATTGAGTTCGATGCCTTTGCAGCAGTAGACATGCGTATCGCTCGTATCATCTCTTGTGAAGAAGTACCAAAAGCGAACAAACTACTGAAGTTCCAACTAGACATCGGTGGTGAGACTCGCCAAGTATTCTCTGGTATCAAATCAGCATACAAACCTGAAGAGCTAGAAGGCAAGCTAACTGTAATGGTAGCAAACCTAAAACCTCGTAAGATGAAGTTTGGTATGTCTGAAGGCATGATCCTAGCAGCGGGCCCTGGCGGCAGCGACCTATGGATCCTTGAGCCACACGAAGGTGCTCAACCTGGTATGCGTGTAATGTAATTCTGACTCCAGTCAGATAACAAGCACCCATCACTAAATCCCTAATGCATTTTTGACTTGAAAGAGTTAATCAGCATTGGGGATTTTTTATATCTACCGAAAATTAGCGTTCTCTGTTAGAGTCGCCGTCAACTATGCTATGTAGAGTAGAAATTGGTTCGTCGACAAAAATAGGCTAAACCAACACCTCTTTACTCTAAAACCCTTTTTAGGAATCCCCAGTGACTAACAACGAAATCTTGCGTCGTATTCAACACGCACTAAACCTTAAAAATGCACAAATCATCAAAGCTATCGAACAAGCTGATGTGACTGTTGCTCATGACCAAGTGATTAACTGGCTAAAAGATGACAACGACAAGTCATGCTCTAAGATGAAAGATAAAGAGTTAGCGGTATTCCTAAATGGTTTCATCAACCTTAAGCGTGGCAAAAAAGAAGGCGAGCAACCTAAACCTGAAGTTGCACTGACGAACAACATGATCTTCATGAAGCTTCGTATCGCATTGAACATGAAAGCAGAAGATGTTTTGGACGTACTAGAAGTGGTTGGCATTAGCTTGAGCAAGTACGAAATCGGCGCTTACTTCCGCAAGCCAGAAAACAAAAACTACAAAGTGTGTGAAGACCAACTACTTTGCGATTTTCTAAACGGTGTGCAATTTACCAACCGTCCAGACTCAGAAGAGTTTGCGGGTTAAGTTACTACTCCTAGATAAATTTTAAGTTGCTACACATAGATAAATTACTCGTCATAGGTAAGTAACTGACCCACTGATAATTTTCTAGTAACGACAGATAAATAAAAAGCGGCGAGATAGTTGAATTATCTCGCCGCTTTTTCGTTTTCTTTACGTCACTGACTAAACAGGAACAACAATAGTAAACCTATGCCTTAGCTGTCGTCTTCAGTGAAGTTCGTCGGCAATGTCGTTTTCATTTCATTCCAAACTTGTGCACTTGCGATACCGTAGTTACGAATCACTAATGGCAAAGTTTCGCGCTCGCCACTTTCACAGATAATGAACAACTCTTTATAAAAGTCCATCGCTAAACGTCGTGCTTCTGGGTTAGAGAAGTAGTAGCTACCGATACGGTCATAAAGTTTACGCACACCGTTAAAGATCAGGCCGTAAATCTGGTTGCCTGAGTGGAATGCCAAACGTTGGAAAAGCATGTAATCATAGAAGTTGAAAGTCTTCGCGATTAAGATCGTCTGACGTTTCGCTTCATCTTTTTCTGAATCTTCTTTTACCGCTTGTTTGATCTTGTCAGCGTATGGCGACGATTCTAGGAACTCATCCCAAGTTGGTGCCGCAAGTAGCGCTTCACAAGATTCAATCACGTTACTGATAGTACGCTCTGAAGCTTCTTTGTTTGCTTTGAATGCATAACGCATAAAGATCGGGCTGATATTAGTACGAGCAGCAAGCAGGTCTTCTACCATTTTGCTTGCGTTATCAACGTCCAACGTCATTAGCGTATCAAGGATATGAAGACCTGAGGTTTCCATAAACTGGTTAACTTTAGTTGGTTTGCCATGTTGGATTGTCAACCAACCATCACGAGCAAGACGTTGTAGTACTTCACGAAGCGTAGTACGTGTAACACCAATCAGCTCAGAAAGCTCACGCTCTGCGGGCAAGATAGAACCTGGAGGGAAACGGCCATTCCAAATACTTTCAATGATATACTTCTCTGCAAATCCTGCCGGGCTCTTCGCCTTAATGACCATCTACACTTCAATCCAATTTAATTATTCTGTTCTAATTTACTCATCATACCACTAGTTCACACCTAGCGGAAACACCCTCAAAAATTTTACTCCCCCTAAACACCGTTAGAGTTATAACTCTAAAGTTCAGCACACGTTTGCACCTCAGATTTGTAAAGCAAGCGACTCTAAACCACCATTTAAACAAACCGTTAACACAACAATTTTTCTTTAAAATCAATGGGATTGGTCATATTTTTAAAGCTATTAATTTGCAATATTAAGTTGTAATAATCATATATAAGCCGTCGTTATTCTGTAATTTTCAATCATTTCGCTGAAATATTGATTCTAGTCGGTTTTTATCACATTTTAAGTGGTATGCTTGCGCTACTTTGATCGCGTTTCTCAACAAAAAAGAGGTATTTTTAGGGCTACAGGGCTTTTCCTGTTGACTAAATGTTATCTAAGAGTAAAGTTGCGCTCAAAAATAAGCAGTGCTTGAGTTTCTAAGGAAGTGACTTGGCAAGACCACAGAACATTACATGGAATGTAGTTTTTCTAAGTCACTGTTAGTCATAGTTTTTAACAATTTCTATAGCTCGATTCTCAAAATGTTGTATTGCTTGTCTATTCATAATCAACATAAAAGAGTATTAACATGCCGATGTCTCTCGGAAACGCTTTTATCAAGAACTTCCTTGGTAAAGCTCCTGATTGGTATAAACTTGCCATCATTTCCTTTTTAATCATCAACCCGTTTGTTTTCTTCCTAGTTGACCCATTTGTTGCGGGCTGGCTATTGGTGGTTGAGTTTATTTTCACTCTAGCTATGGCTCTCAAATGCTACCCACTTCAACCGGGTGGTCTATTAGCTATTCAAGCAGTCGCCATTGGCATGACCAAACCAGAAATGGTTTATCACGAGCTGCAAGCAAACCTTCCTGTATTACTCTTGCTCGTATTCATGGTTGCTGGCATTTACTTCATGAAAGAACTGCTTTTGTTCATTTTCACGAAGATCTTGCTTGGCATCCAATCTAAAATTTTACTCTCCGTTGCCTTCTGTGTTGCTGCCGCTTTCTTATCAGCATTCCTAGATGCACTAACAGTAATCGCCGTAGTTATTAGCGTTGCGGTCGGCTTCTACTCTATCTACCACAAGGTTGCATCAGGCAAGGGCACAACGTCTTCGCACGATCATACTCATGATGAAGAGATCTCAGAGCTAACTCGTGATGACCTAGAAAACTACCGTGCTTTCCTACGTTCACTGCTAATGCACGCTGGTGTGGGTACAGCACTGGGTGGTGTAATGACCATGGTAGGAGAACCACAAAACTTGGTAATTGCTAAGCAAGCAGGTTGGGAGTTCGGTGAATTTATCATCCGTATGCTGCCAGTAACACTACCTGTTTTCTTCTGCGGTATTTTAACTTGTGTACTTGTCGAGAAATTCAAAGTGTTTGGTTACGGTGCTCAACTACCAATGAATGTTCGCCAAATCTTAGTTGAGTTTGACAACAAAGAACGTGCAAACCGCACAAAGCAAGACGTAGCAAAACTATGGGTTCAAAGTGCAATCGCAGTTTGGCTTATCGTCGGCCTTGCACTTCACGTTGCTGAAGTAGGTTTGATTGGCCTGTCTGTGATCATCTTAGCTACAGCATTTACGGGTGTTATTGAAGAACACTCTATGGGTAAAGCCTTTGAAGAAGCGCTGCCATTTACTGCACTTCTTGCCGTTTTCTTCGCTGTTGTTGCTGTGATCATCGACCAAGCTCTATTTAAGCCAGTCATCGATGCAGTACTTCACGTTGAAGATAAAGGCGCACAGCTCGCACTCTTCTATATTGCCAACGGTATTTTATCGATGGTTTCAGATAACGTGTTCGTCGGTACGGTTTACATTAACGAAGTGAAAACTGCACTGGTTGAAGGCATCATCACTCGTGATCAGTTCGACCTACTTGCTGTTGCTATCAACACTGGTACTAACCTACCTTCTGTTGCAACGCCAAACGGCCAGGCTGCATTCCTATTCCTATTAACATCAGCACTTGCTCCGTTAATTAGATTGTCTTACGGTCGCATGGTTATCATGGCGTTGCCATACACCATCGTATTGGCACTGGTTGGCCTAGCAGGCATTGTGTTCTTCGTAGAGCCAATGACAGCATGGTTCTATGATGCAGGTTGGATCATTCAACGCACTGGTGAAGTCGTTGCTCCAGTTATCTCTGGTGGTCACTAAGCTAAACACTGTGTCGCAAACCACAATAACTATAACTAACTAATCAAAAATATTAGTTGATTAGGAAACTTATCCAAGATAAAAAGCTCTGAGTAATCAGGGCTTTTTTATTTTATAGACAGGATTCAATTCGTGAACTTTTTAGCAATGATCAAAGACTTCTCTAAGGGACGTTTATCTTGGCTTTTACTGCTGGCTTTTATTGTCTTTTTTGAAGCGTGCGCTCTCTTCTTCCAACACGTGATGATGCTTGGTCCTTGCGTGATGTGTATCTATGAGCGCGTTGCTATGCTCGCTATCGGTGTTGCCGCCATGATTGGTGCGATTGCCCCGAATAACCCAATATCACGCTGGTTAGGCCTTGCTAGCTGGGGATTTGGCGCATACAAAGGTTTGATGCTTGCTTTAGAGCACGTCGATTACCAGTTCAATCCGTCCCCTTTCGCAACCTGCGACTTATTCGTAACCTTCCCTAGCTGGGCGCCTTTAAACCAATGGGCTCCGTGGATGTTTGAGGCTTACGGCGATTGCAGCAAGGTTGTGTGGCAGTTCTTCGATCTTTCTATGCCTCAGTGGCTAGTAATTATCTTTGCAGGTAACTTGGTTGCTTTCGGTATTGTGGTTATTTCTCAATTTGTGAAGTCGAAAAAGGACTTGCAGTAAGCCGTTGACACTTGGACAACAAAAAAGTCGACCACGAGGTCGACTTTTTTATTACTTAAGCTTTTGAACATATTAAGAGAGTCTGTTATTCACACAAACTAAGTTGCTCAACAAGCCGTGATTAGCTGCTTTTACCGCAGCATTGTTTAAACTTCTTGCCGCTTTCACAAGGGCAAAAGTCGTTTCGACCAATGTCTTTAAACGGGTTCACGCTCTGGGACTTATTGCCCAACATAGCTTCATCCGCTGCCATTGCCACTTCTGAGATCATCAGATCGACTTGACCCACTAAATCGGCAAGCGATGGTGGGTTAGTAAGCCCTGCAGCGATCATTTGTTGTTGAGTTTGCTCTTCATCAATCGCAAGCATCAAGGTGGTTAAGAGCGCTTGCAACATGCGCAGAGTACCATCCGCGACTGTCACGCTCTGCCACTGCTCTTCCACTGTTGGCCAAACCATCATGAAGCCTTCAGAAAAATCAGCGAACTGTTCGTTAAAGTCACCTTCAGCCAGTACGTCTGTTAATAGGTATTCATTACGCTGAATCAGGTTGTGCTGGCGATTAATCTGTTCTGTCACCGTTGTTACCAGCTCTTTACCCGCTTCAGGCGCAACGATAACCAGCCACTCTTCTGGATCGAGTGGTTTGGTCGCTAAGTTAGAGGCAAGGATTGCACCTTCCATAAACTGCGGAGTAATGTCAGTGATTGATTCTGGTAGGCTTAATAATTGATATGTCATGAAAGCTCTGGATATTGGGCATTTTCGATATTATAACGCCATCCTCCCAAAGATGTCGCTATTAAGAGACGAAACCATCATTAAGACATGCACCACACTCATAGTGACAATTCTGTAAGCACACCGTACAATCACGCCTCGAATTTTTCGGTTCATTCAGTTTTGGTAAAGCAACATGCGCGTAATACTTGGCCCTATGGAGGGCGTTCTAGACCACCTAATGCGTGAAATTCTCACAGAGATCAATGATTACGATCTCTGTGTGACAGAGTTTGTGCGCGTCGTGGATCAACTTCTTCCCCCGCATGTATTCCACCGAATTTGCCCTGAGCTACATCAAGGCTCTCAGACCATGGCTGGTGTGCCAATCCATCTCCAACTTCTAGGGCAACACCCAAATTGGATGGCCGAGAATGCTTTTCAAGCTGCTAGCTTAGGCGCGAAAGGGATCGATCTTAATTTTGGTTGCCCAGCAAAGGCGGTCAACAAAAGTAATGGTGGTGCGTCACTGCTAAAAGAGCCAGAACTCATTTATCAAGTGGTGAACGCCTGTCGAGAAGCAGTACCTGCACACATACCTGTGTCCGCAAAGATTCGATTAGGTTGGGAGCATCCTGAAGAGTGCTTTGAAATCGTCGATGCCATCGAGCAAGCCAAAGCTGACGAACTCACCGTGCATGCAAGAACCAAAGTTGGCGGCTATAAAGCCAGCGAAATCAAATGGGATTTCATCAATCAAATCAGAGAAAAAACGTCTCTGCCGTTGATTGCTAATGGGGAAATCTGGAACTATCAAGATGGTCAAGATTGCATAGAAGCAACAGGCGTCGATTCATTGATGGTCTGCCGTGGTGCTTTCAACATTCCAAACCTTGGTAACGTCGTTAAGCACAACCACCAGAAAATGCCGTGGGATAAAGTCATTGAACTTTTGCTACGCTATTCAGAGTTTCAAATTAAAGGGGACAAAGGCATGTACTACCCCAATAGAGTGAAGCAGTGGTTTGTTTATCTAAGTAAAGGCTACCCTGAAGCGAACGAACTATTTAAAGAAATTCGTACTTTCAAAAAGGCGCCACCGATTGTAGAACGCCTTCAGCGTTATCAAGAAGAACGCCGCCAACCTGTTTAAGATTGTGTTTAGGGTTACCAACGCTACAAACGTGTTTACCGGTACAAATAAGCTTCGCTTGGTAGACACGTTTGCTCTTCCCTCTTTCATTTCATTTTCATACAAAGCATTGATTCAATAACGTAGCTAGAATTCAAGACGGTCTTTACCCGTCGTCTTGGCCACGTACAGCTTTTCATCGGCGTACTTAAATATCTCATCGAAGTTAAGTTTACTTTGCTCAGTTTCAACAATGCAGACACCGCCAGACACCGTAAATCCATTTGGAATAATGTCGGCTGAAGTGGAACAAATCGCATTCTTCACTCGCTCTAATGTTCTCATCAAAGTTTCACGATCTTCGCCTTTCATATAAACGACAAACTCTTCACCGCCAAACCGTGCTGCAACGTCACTGCTTCGAATACTGTTGCTGATCTGACGCGACATATAACGAATCACATCATCCCCCTTATCGTGGCCGTAGGTGTCGTTAATTGACTTAAAATCATCAATATCGAAGACGGTTAATGCAAACAGTTGATCGTGCTCTACACTGCGCCAGAACGCTTCTAAGCCACGACGATTCAATAACCCTGTCATAGGGTCTTTGGCTGCGAGATCTTTGAAGTAACCACGTTCAATATTGGAATTGACGTAGAAGAAGATGGTTACTGAGAACAGATACACAATGATGGCAACAATAAGGCTGTCTTTCTCGTAGACGAAAAAGTGCTCAACCTCTTTCGCGATGTCTAATTTGTAATACATCGCATGGTGAGACGAGACACCATCCAGTTTGATCTCGTGATAAAAAGCAGCAGAATCTACCGGAGTCGCTAAAGTGGTATCAATGATATCGATCCGACCTGCAAGATGCTCATTCGAGTTTGCGAGCAGTTTGTCAGCATTAATATCCACCGACAGCATCCCTTGGTGAACGCCTTTATGGAATACAGGGATCGTCATACTGATTATACGGTCAAGGGAATCAAAACGATAACCAGGGCCTGAAAGGGTGAGTTGGTCAGGGTTGTTGGCAGTTTTCTGCCAATAAGGACGACTCTTTATGGTCGAGAGTAACTCTTTGCTCAGCCCTTTGGCAAAACCTTCAGGTGAAGAGATCACATAGCCGCTCGTATCAATAAAGTGCACGCCGGCATGGTATTCATCAAGCTGGGATAAAAATGAAAGAATAGGAGCTAACGCTATTTTTTCTGACGCGCTCTTATAACTATCACTGCTTTCAGAACAAAGAGACTCTTGACCGATTAGCATATAGTCGATATCGACAGAGGGAATGTCTGAGGTTTTACCGTCGGCAAGTAGCAATACATCAATAGGCCAAATTTGGCAAAGACCATCCACAACTTGTTTGTTGTGCTCAAGAAAGAGAGGGCTTCCTGATTTGTAGTAGTTGGAGAAGCTATAGTCTAAGGCTGTCACCACCTTTGTGGTTCGTTTGAACACCTCTTCAATACGCTGGAATTCACTGCCAATGTCTTTCTTCACCAAATCAAAATGATTCTTTCCTATTAGGCCAAGTAACATCGCGGCGATCACAGCGGGAAACCCGAAAACAAAGGTTAGGCTAAAGTGCCTATTTACTTTCATATAATGTGCTCTTAGCGTTCAGCTATTTTCATTTTCCTCATTAATATTATTACATTAATCGGCAATTCGCTCGACGTAAAATAATGTAAATTGATATTAACGACACACCTAACGGTCAAATAACCGCTTACAAATGAATAAAATAGAGAAGCGCCAACATATAGAGCAGGTGAGTTTGTTATCTGAGCCCATTTCAATGCTGTTAATAATATGACTTATGGCCTATTAGCTCACCTAACACCAAACTCAATTCACCGGCTAATGACCGCACGCTCAATCACAGATTGAGGCACTGTCACGCCAAGCTCACGAGCAGCATCTAGGTTGACCACCAGCTGAGAGCTCTGCGCAGTTTTGACACTCAACTTCCCGGGCTTCTGTCCTTCCAGAATGGCTGCGACATAATCCGCGGTCTGAACCCCAACATCATAATAATCTAGACCTAAACCAGCAATCGCTCCCTTTCCGACATAAGATGTGGCGCCTGCGACGACTGGCGTATCTGCATGGTTAGCCGCTTTGATAAGACCCTCCATGCCGCTTGCAACCGTATTATCGGTCAAGGCATAGATAACATCGGACTTCTTAGCAATGGATTCTGCTTTTGCTTCGACATCGTCAACAGTCAGCGCTTTTTCGGTGTGAAGTGTATAACCGAAATCTCGAGTTGCCTTTCTCAATAACCCAACTAACGCAACGGCATTTGCTTCTGCTGGGTTGTAAACTACACCGATTGAATTAGCTTCAGGGAGCAGTTCTTTGATTAATGACACATGCTGAGTGATCGGAGATAAGTCAGAAAGCCCCGTGACATTACGCCCCGGCTTTTCTAATTGTTTAACGAGCCTAGCGCCGATAGGATCCGTAACCGCGGTAAACACGATAGGAATCGAGCGAGTCGCCGACACTAAGGCTTGTGAAGTCGGTGTCGCGATACCAACAAGTACATGTGGATTTTCACTGACGAGCTCTCTGGCAATCTTGGCTGCCTGAGCCGGGTTACCATTCGCCATTTCATAGGAGAATTCTAAGTTCTTACCGGGTTCATAACCATTGGCTCTCAATCCTTCAAGAAGCCCTAAACGTGTCGCATTCAGATCTGGATGGTCAACAACTTGTGAAACCGACACTTTGGCAACGTTTGCCATTGCATTGCCAGTCCATAGCAACATCAAGCAACTTAAAACCGCTGCCAATACCTTTCTTACAGAACTCATTATCGCTCCCTGAATCAAGCTCTACCCGTCATTACTCGCTCAAAGAGAACAACATCAAAATCACTATTGACATTATTACCAGTAACCATTGATAACTTGAAGTGATATTTAACAAAAATACAACAAGGCTCGAGTTATGTGAGAAAGGTTATATTGACTTCGGAGGAAGGTAAGAAACCAAGTGAATAAGGACAGGTAAGCTAAACGGAAAGTAAGCGAGGTAACAAAAAGAGGAGCAAATCTGAGAACAAGCTATAGAAGATGAATAGTTGTTCTCAGACAAGAGGGAGAGCTGGGATTCTTTAGAACCAACGCTCCATTGAGGATTTATCTAACTGACGAAAGGCACGATTTAAAATGATTGCCAATTCTTTATAGCGAGGGCGCGGCTTCATAGGCTCTAACGCAAAACCCGTTTCAGTGATCTTTTCATGCAGTTCGCGGTACCACGATACTAGCGCCGGCGGAAGTTGTGTATTTGAGCGATTGCCCAACCACCACATACCTTGTAGCGGCAAGCTGATCGCAAACAAAGCCATAACCACAGCCTGTGGCATCGCTTGGTAATTATTAAAGACCATTTGTGTAAGAACACTGATAGCGGCAATCGCAGGCATCACTTTCACGCCAAAACGGGTCGCTTTAATAATGCGTTGTTCTGGGAAGATCGCGTTTAACTCTTTTCGGACGGGCCAGAGATCCATGTACTTTTGGCCATCTTTTAAACTACTAGCTAAACCAACTCTATTGCTCATATGAGTCTCCCATTAAAAAAAAGTTGAAATCATCAACTAAAAACACAAAAATTTGACGAAAAATAATATTCTTTCAAATTTTTTTGTTATATTTGCACAATATCGCTATTATTTGCAGACCTCAATCTCATTGTTGCCCTTATTTACAATTTAAGCAACTTTGAGAAGACTTCTGCAAGGAATGCACAAGCCTCTTTTTGATAAAGAGCGCTTTCACTTTATACGGAAATTAACGTTTTTTTGACCAAGGTTAGTACGCAAGCCTATGTGCTTCGACTATTCTTGAGATTAATTTTCATCCTTAACTGATTTCGATCAGAAAAATAAACAGGTAGTCATTAATGTCTAAGCTAGTTTTAGTTTTAAACTGTGGTAGTTCTTCTCTTAAATTCGCTGTTGTTGATGCAGAAACAGGTGCAGAGCACCTAACTGGTCTTGCTGAGTGTCTAGGTCTTCCAGAAGCTCGTATGAAGTGGAAACTTGATGGCAAGCATGAAGCACAACTAGGCGCGGGCGCAGCTCACGTAGAAGCACTATCTTTCATGGTAGAAACTATTCTTGCTTCTAAGCCTGAGCTTAAAGCTAACCTTGGCGCTATCGGTCACCGTATCGTACACGGTGGCGAGCAGTTCACTTCTTCTGCACTTATCACTGATGAAGTTCTTAAGGGTATTCAAGACGCTGCGACTTTCGCACCTCTTCACAACCCTGCTCACCTTATCGGTATCGAAGCGGCTCAACAGAACTTCCCTGGTCTACAAAACGTTGCTGTTTTTGACACTGCGTTCCACCAAACAATGCCTTCTGAGTCTTACCTATACGCTCTACCGTACAACCTGTACAAAGAGCACGGCATCCGTCGTTACGGCATGCACGGTACTTCTCACCTATTCATCACTCGTGAAGTTGCAGGCCTACTAAACAAGCCAGTTGAAGAAGTTAACATCATCAACTGTCACCTAGGTAACGGCGCTTCTGTATGTGCAATCAAGAACGGTAAATCTGTAGACACTTCTATGGGTCTTACTCCTCTTGAAGGTCTTGTAATGGGTACTCGTTGTGGTGACCTAGACCCTGCAATCATCTTCCACCTACACGACGCACTTGGTTACTCTGTTGAAGAAATCAACAACATGCTAACTAAAGAGTCTGGTCTTGCTGGTCTAACTGAAGTGACTTCTGACTGTCGTTTCGTTGAAGACAACTACGGTGAGAAAGAAGAAGCAACTCGTGCAATGGACGTGTTCTGTCACCGTCTAGCTAAGTACGTAGCTGGTTACACTGCGACTCTAGAAGGTCGTCTAGACGCAATCACTTTCACTGGCGGCATCGGCGAAAACTCTGGCCCAATCCGTGAAATGGTTCTAAACCGCCTAGGCATCTTCGGCATCGAAGTTGACGGTGAAGCTAACCTTAAAGCTCGTTTCGGCGGCGAAGGTACTATCACTACAGCTAACAGCCGTATCCCTGCAATGGTTATCTCTACTAACGAAGAGCTAGTAATTGCTGAAGACACTGCGAAACTAGCAGGTCTTTAATTGATTTTCCTGACTAGCTTCACTCGAAGCTAGTCAGTTTTTCATATCAAGAAAATGGGGCTCAACTTCTATTCCTACCCCAATTTTAATATCGGTGGGAATAGCAGTTGAGCTTTTTTTATTTCCAATAGTTAAAGGTGTTCGTCAATGTCCCGTACTATTATGCTTATCCCTACAAGCGCTGGTGTTGGTCTTACTAGTGTTAGCATGGGTGTTCTTCGCGCTATGGAGCGTAAAGGCGTAAGTGTTTCTTTCTACAAGCCAATCGCTCAGCCTCGTAGCGGTGGTAACCAACCAGATCTAACGTCTACTATCATCAGCGCAAACAGCGACATTAAGATTGGTGAGCCAATCGCAATGACTAAAGCTGAAGCTTTGATCGGTAGTGAAAAAATGGACGAGCTTCTTGAGTCAGTTGTTGAGCAATACAACAAGATCAACAAAGACGCAGAAGTAACGCTAATCGAAGGTCTAGTACCTACTCGTAAGCACCCATTTGCTAACCAAGTGAACGCGGAAATCGCAAAAACACTTGGCGCGGAGATCGTATTCGTTGCGACTCCTGGTACTGACAACCCTACGCAGCTTAAAGAGCGTATCGAAGTAGCATGTTCTAACTTCGGCGGTACTAAGAACAAAAACATCAAAGGCGTAATCATCAACAAGCTTAACGCTCCTGTTGATGAAGCTGGCCGTACTCGCCCTGACCTATCTGAAATCTTTGATGATGCAGACAGCGCTCAGCAAGCGAACCTTGAAGTAATGCAAATCTTCAACTCTAGCCCTATCCGTGTTCTTGGCTGCGTGCCATGGAGCATCGATCTAATCGCAACTCGTGCGGTTGATATGGCTAAGCACCTTAACGCTGAAATCGTTAACGAAGGTGAAATCTCAACTCGTCGTATTAAGAGCATCACTTTCTGTGCACGTTCTCTACCGCACATGATTGAGCACTTCAAACCAGGCTCACTGCTAGTAACTTCTGCAGACCGTCCTGACGTTATCGTTGCTGCGGCTCTTGCTGCGAAAAACGGTGTTGAGATTGGCGCAATCCTGCTTACTGGCGGTTACGACATTCCAGAAAGCATTGCTAACCTTTGTGCACCAGCATTCGCTTCAGGTCTACCGATCTTCAAGGCTCAAGGTAACACTTGGCAGACATCTCTAAACCTACAGAGCTTCAACCTAGAAGTTCCTGCAGACGATAAAGAGCGTATCGAGTTCGTTAACGATCACGTTGCAAGCCACATTGATGGCCCTTGGATTGATTCTCTATCTGAAGGTACTCAAGGCATCCGTCGTCTAAGCCCACCAGCATTCCGTTACCAGCTAACTGAATTTGCTCGTAAAGCGGCTAAGCGCATCGTTCTTCCTGAAGGTGATGAGCCACGTACAGTTAAAGCTGCGGCTATCTGTGCTGAGCGCGGTATCGCAACGTGTGTACTTCTAGGTAACCCTGAAGAAATCCGTCGCGTTGCAGCGCAGCAAGGTGTTGAGCTTGGCGCTGGCGTTGAGATCATCGATTCTGCATCAGTTCGCGAAAACTACGTAGCTCGTCTAGTAGAACTTCGTGGCGCTAAAGGTATGACTGAAGTTGTTGCTCGTGAGAAGCTAGAAGATTCAGTATTCCTAGGTACTATGATGCTTGAAGCTGGCGAAGTTGACGGCCTAGTTTCTGGTGCTGTTCACACAACGGCGAACACTATCGTTCCTCCGTTCCAGATCATCAAGACTGCTCCTGATGCTTCTATCGTATCTTCGATCTTCTTCATGCTTCTGCCTGATCAAGTTCTTGTATACGGTGACTGTGCGATCAACCCAGATCCAACAGCTGAACAGCTTGCTGAAATCGCTATCCAATCTGCAGATTCTGCTGCGGCATTCGGTATCGACCCACGCGTTGCTATGATCTCTTACTCTACTGGTGAATCTGGTAAGGGTGCAGACGTAGATAAAGTACGTGAAGCAACGAAACTTGCTCAAGAGAAGCGTCCTGATCTAGTGATCGACGGTCCTCTACAGTACGATGCAGCAATCATGGAAAACGTAGCCGCTTCTAAAGCGCCTAACTCTCCAGTTGCAGGTAAAGCGACAGTATTCGTATTCCCAGACTTAAACACGGGTAACACGACTTACAAAGCTGTACAGCGTTCAGCAGATCTAGTATCTATCGGTCCAATGCTTCAAGGTATGCGCAAGCCAGTAAATGACTTGTCTCGTGGCGCTCTAGTAGACGACATCGTTTACACAGTAGCTCTAACGGCTATCCAAGCAGACCAAGCTGCACAAGCTGAAGAAAAAGTAATTAACTAATTTTCTTTTTCAGAAAGCAAAAACCCTAGATGTTTATCTAGGGTTTTTTTACGCCTGAAGAAAAGCGGATTAATTAATGATTCTAACCACGTCCGTGAGGCGAATCTAAATCCAGATCAGGCCCTTTAGGCACCACTTGAGTCGGGTTGATACCAGTGTGGCTGTAATAGTAGTGGCGCTTGATGTGGTAGAAATCCGTAGTCTCTTTAATACCCTCTATTTGATAGAGCTCTTTTAGATAACCTTGGATATGTTTGTAATCCGCAATTCGTTGCTTGTTACACTTGAAGTGACCTACATAAACCGCATCAAATCGAACCAGAGTGGTAAACAAGCGCCAATCCGCTTCTGTAATCTCGTTACCCGCCAAATAGCGATGTTCGCTAAGGTGCGCATCTACTTTGTCTAAGGCTTCAAACAAGGCGTCATACGCTTCTTCGTAGGCTTCTTGTGTTGTCGCAAAGCCGGTTCGGTATACGCCGTTGTTGATGTTTGGGTAGATATAATCATTCCACTCATCAATCTTCTTGGACAACTCCCACGGGTAGTAATCATCGGTGTTACCCGTTAGCTCGTTAAACTCTGAGTTAAACATGCGAATGATTTCAGACGACTCGTTACTCACAATGGTGTTGGTTTTCTTATCCCATAAAACAGGAACCGTGACTCGACCTGAATAGTCCGGTTTGCCTTGGGTGTAGATTTGGTGCATGCGGGTATGGCCGAATAGAGGTTCAGGTAGCCCCATTTGCCACCCTTCACTCATCATGTCTGGGCAGACGACCGTCACGTCAATATGATCGGTTAGCTCTTTAAGTTCACGGAAGATTAAAGTTCGGTGCGCCCAAGGGCAAGCCAATGATACGTATAAGTGATAACGACCGCTTTCTGGCTGAAATTGTGCACCGGCTTTGTTCTCTATCCAGTGACGAAAGCCTGCATCTTCGCGAACAAACTTGCCACCGCTTTCTTTGGTGTCATACCAAACGTCATGCCAAACACCTTCAACTAACTTACCCATATCCAAACCTCTGTCATCCAAACTTTTCTCTAGTATAAAAAAAGCCAACTTTTTCAAAACTAGAAGAAGTTGGCTTAGTTGTTCAAATAATTTGATGAAGGTGAAGGTGCTCGAATACGTAAGCATAAAAAAAGCGCAACCTATAAAAAGTTGCGCTTAAGCCTGTCACAGGCTGAACCGTATCAAACGGGTTCTAGACTTGTACGTGCAAGCAAGATACTGCGTGTACGTCATCGCCTTGAATGGTTGGCTTGGTTTGCGCGCAGGCCTCAGTTGCTTCAGGGCAACGAGTACGGAACACACAACCTGATGGTGGGTTGATTGGCGATGGTAGATCACCTTCCAACATCTGAATCGTTTTGCTGCGCTCTAAGCGAGGGTCTGGAATTGGAACTGCAGACATCAATGCTTTGGTATATGGGTGCTTAGGATCTGAGAACAAGGCATCTGATTCACCTAGTTCAACAGCATTACCTAAGTACATCACCAATACACGGTCAGAAATGTGTTTAACAACCGACAAATCGTGCGCGATGAATACCAAAGACAAACCTAACTCTTTCTGCAGTTCCATAAGAAGGTTTACTACTTGAGCTTGGATAGAGACATCCAGAGCAGAAACCGGCTCATCACAGATGATCATCTTAGGCTTCAAGATAAGCGCACGTGCAATACCAATACGCTGACACTGACCACCAGAGAATTCATGAGGGTAACGGTTGATTACGTTGGGTAGTAGACCAACCTTTGCCATCATCTCTTTAACTCTGTCCTTCACTTCTTGTTTAGAAAGTTCAGGGAAGAAAGTCTCTAGAGGCTCAGCAATAATATCGCCTACTGACATACGTGGGTTAAGCGATGCTAGCGGGTCTTGGAAGATCATCTGAATCTCTTTACGAGTCTCACGACGCTTCACTTCCTGCATCTTAGTTAGGTCTTGACCTAACCACATCACTTGACCTTCAGTCGCTTCAACCAAGCCGATAATCGCACGGGCAAAAGTCGACTTACCACAACCAGACTCACCTACTACACCCAGAGTCTCTCCTTCGTAAAGGTGAACATCAACACCATCAACCGCTTTAAGGTTTGATGGTTTTGCCCAAGGCCAAGCAGACTTAGCTGCAATGCTAAAGTGAACTTTCAGGTCTTTAATATCTAATAGTAATTCTTTACTCATTTTGTCCAAGTCTCCCAATCTGAAAAACAAGCACGCTGACGGTCTTTAGCAAATGGCTGCAAAATCGGTGCTTCTTGCTTACAACGGTCCATTACACGGTGACAACGGTCTTGGTAAGGACAACCTGTTGGTAGACGAAGTAAGTTAGGTGGGTTACCTGGAATCGTCGGTAGAATTTCACCTTCGGTATCCAAACGAGGAATCGCTTTAAGCAGGCCTTCCGCATATGGGTGGCTTGGCTCGTAGAAGATTTCATCAACCGTGCCGTACTCCATTGTACGACCCGCGTACATCACAAGTACTTTGTCACATGAGCCAGCAACAACACCCAAGTCATGGGTGATCATGATGATTGCCGTATTGAACTCATCTTTAAGTTCGTTCAGCAATTCCATGATTTGCGCTTGAATGGTTACATCCAGTGCCGTTGTTGGTTCATCAGCGATAAGTAATTTAGGACGACACAGCAGTGCCATTGCGATCATCACACGCTGACGCATACCGCCAGAAAATTCGTGTGGGTACATGGTGATACGCTTACGTGCTTCAGGGATTTTAACCGCTTCAAGCATGCGTACTGATTCTTCAAACGCCTCTGCTTTACCCATGCCTTTGTGCAGCATAAGTACTTCCATCAACTGATCACTTACTTTCATGTAAGGGTTCAGTGACGTCATTGGATCTTGGAAGATCATTGCGATCTGTTCAGCACGAACCTTGTTCAGCGCTTTTTCAGGCAGGTTGAGGATTTCATTGCCTTCAAACTTTGCACTGCCTGAGATGATGCCGTTTTTAGCCAGCAGCCCCATCAGTGCAAATACCGTTTGTGATTTACCTGAACCCGACTCACCAACAATACCCAGCGTTTCGCCTTGGTTAAGTGAGAAGTTCAAGTCGTTTACTGCGGTTACGATACCATCTTGCGTGGTAAATTCGACGCGCAGATCTTTGACATCTAATAAGCTCATTATTGCTTCCTTAATCTTTTATAGCTTTTAATTGCTATTTCGTTATCTGTCTTTTGGATCAAGCGCGTCGCGCAGACCATCACCTACGTAGTTAAAGCAGAACAGCGTAACTACCATGAATGCCGCAGGGAATGTCAATTGCCAGATTGCAACTTCCATTGTTTGCGAACCTTCTTGAAGCAATGCGCCCCAGCTTGTCATAGGCTCTTGAACACCAAGACCAAGGAAAGATAAGAATGATTCTGTAAGGATCATGCTTGGAATAAGCAACGTAGAGTAAACCGCTACGATACCCAGTACGTTCGGTACGATGTGACGTGTAATGATCTTCCATTTGCTTACACCACATACGTGTGCAGCTTCAATGAACTCTTTACTACGTAGGCTCAACGTTTGACCACGTACAATACGCGCCATATCTAGCCAAGCAATCGCACCAATAGCAACGAAGATTAGGACGATGTTACGACCAAAGAACGTTACCAGTACGATTACTAGGAACATGAATGGCACTGCGTACAAGATCTCTAGGATACGCATCATCACTCGGTCAGTACGACCGCCGATGAAGCCTGAAGCTGCACCGTAAAGCGTACCAATCAGTACCGCTACGAAGGCACCCATCACACCAACCATCAATGAGATGCGGCCACCGACAAGAGTACGAACGTACAAATCACGACCTAAGCTATCGGTACCAAACCAGTGATCCGCATTCGGACCAACGTGCATTGCGTACCAGTCAGTATCATCATAAGTGTACTGAGCCAGCATTGGTAAGAAGATAACTGCCAGTACCATAAGCGTAAGAATGCACAGGCTCACCATCGCAGCTTTGTTTCGCATGAAACGAATGCGCGCGTCCTGCCACAAACTACGACCTTCAATCTCTAAGCTCTCAGAGAACTTTTCGATCGCTTCTAAATTTTCTTTTTTCTTCAACATAACCATGCGTCCCTGTTAGTAGCGAATTTTCGGGTCAATAAGCGCTAGCAAAATATCAACGATTGCGTTGAACAAGATGAATAGGAAACCAATCAAGATGGTTACACCCATTACTAGCGAGTAGTCACGGTTAAACGCGGCGTTAACAAACAGCTTACCGATACCTGGTAGGCCGAAGATGGTTTCAACAACAACTGAACCTGTGATGATACCTACGAACGCAGGTCCCATGTAAGAAACAACAGGTAGCATTGCTGGCTTAAGTGCATGTTTTAGAATGATATAACGGTAGCTTAGACCTTTTGCACGCGCAGTTCGGATAAAGTTACTGTTTAGCGTTTCAATCATGCTACCGCGAGTAATACGAGCAAAGGTTGCTACGTAAAGAAGAGACATCGCGATAACAGGCAGCACGATGTACATGAATGTACCGCCATGCCAACCACCTGCTGGGAATATGTTCCAGTGCAGGGAGAAAAGGTAAATAAGCGCCGGTGCCAACACGAAAGATGGCATTACCACCCCGAGCATGGCGGTCGACATTATGGTGTAGTCGACCCAGGTGTTGTGCTTCAAGGCAGCAATCGTCCCGACAGTGACCCCCATCAATAGTGTGAAGATAAAGGCAACGAAACCTACCTTCGCAGATACTGGAAGTGCAACCGCGATCAGCTCATTTACTGTGTAATCTTGGTACTTAAACGAGGGGCCGAAGTCACCTTGTAAGATATTTGTCAAATACGTGGTGTATTGTTCAAATACTGGTTTATCTAAGCCGTATTTAGCTTCGATGTTAGCCATAACTTCTGGCGGTAATGGACGTTCGCTTGAAAACGGGTTACCCGGTGCGAAACGCATGAGAAAGAAAGATATAGTGATCAACACCAACATGGTTGGAATCGCTTCAAATATCCGTTTCATAATGAATTTAAGCATAAACTCACTCTTTCAGTCTGTGACAATTAAAATTAGAAAGACGCTACATGCGCGCCCTGCGCATGTAGTGCCTGTATCGTTATAGTTATATTAACTTTTTAGAATCGAAGCTTATTATTGAGCTTTGATGTATAGGTCTTTCGAGAAGATCTTGTCTTCCGCGTTGTTGATTGGGAAACCACCAACATGCGGGTTAAGTAGACGAGATTTAACGTATTGGTAGATAGGAGCGATTGGCATGTCGTTTGCCATTAGCGCCTCAGCTTCTAGGTAAAGTGCTTTACGCTCTTCTTCTGAAGTTGAGTTAAGTGCTTTATCGATGATCTGGTCGTAAGCCGCGCTGTCGTAGTGAACACCACCGGTAGTGTTGTTACTCTTCATTAGCGTTAGGAACGAAGACGCTTCATTGTAGTCACCACACCAACCAGCACGTGCTACTTCGAAGTCACCAGAATCTTTAGAAGATAGGTACGTTTTCCACTCTTGGTTCTCAAGTGTTACAGAAAGACCCAGTGTTTTCTTCCACATAGAACCTAGCGCTACAGCAATCTTCTTGTGGTTCTCTGAAGTGTTGTAAAGCAGGTTGAATTTAAGTGGGTTGTCTTTACCGTAACCCGCTTCTTCAAGAAGACGCTCTGCTTCTGCGTTACGCTCTTTCTGAGACATCTTGCCGTAAGCAGGTAGCTCAGGATCGAAGCCAGCTGTGATTTCAGGCGTTAGGAAATACGCAGGTTTTTGACCTTGCGCTAGGATAGCACCTGTTACGATATCACGGTCGATCGCGTAAGAGATTGCTTGACGAACACGAACGTCATCAAACGGTGCTTTCTTCGTGTTGAAGATGTAGTAGTAAGTACATAGGTTACCCGCTACAGATACATCTTCAGCGTGCTCTTTTTGAAGGCGCTTGAAGTGCTCAGTTGGCAGTTCGTTTGTGAAGTCGATTTCACCAGATAGGAAACGGTTCATTTCCGCTACTTGGTTTTCGATTGGTAGGAACGTTACTTTGTTAAGAACTGTTTTATCGTTGTCCCAGTACTGTTCGTTACGCTTGAGTACTAGACGCTCGTTAACAACCCATTTATCAACAGAGAATGCACCGTTGCCAACAAAGTGCTCTGGCTTAGTCCACTGGTCACCGTATTTTTCAACAGTTGCCTGGTGTACTGGCTTCATTGTTGTGTGGCCCATCATCATTACGAAGTATGGTACCGCTGTTTCTAATTCAACAACTAGAGTGTTTGCATCCACTGCTTTAACGCCTAGTTCACTCTTGTCTTTCTTACCCGCTACGATATCTTTCGCATTCGCCATCTTGGTGTATTCCATGTACCAAGCGTATGGAGAAGCCGTTGCAGGATCAACTGCACGTTGCCAGCTGTATACAAAATCTTGAGCTGTTACAGGATCGCCGTTAGACCATTTTGCGTCTTTGCGTAGGTGGAAAGTGAATGTTTTGTTGTCTGTCGTTTCCCAGCTTTCCGCAACACCAGGGATAGTGTTGCCGTCGCCGTCTTGGTTCACTAGACCTTCTAGAAGATCACGAATTACGTGAGATTCTGGTACACCTTGAGATTTGTGTGGGTCGATAGTTGCAACTTCAGTACCGTTACCGCGAACAAGTTCCTGAACTTTTGCCAGTTCTGTGCCTGCTGGAACTTCAGCAGCGATAGAAAGAGTAGAAGAGGCAGCCACTGCCAAACCAGCACCTAGAAGAAGGGCCTGAGTGATTTTATTCTTGTACATTTAATAAACTCCAAGTTTTATGTATTGCATCCATGACTTCTTTGCTTGGTTCACTGAACGGCAGTGATTTAGATTTATTTAGCTCAAAATTTAAGCATAAAAATCTAAAACCTTACAAAGATTGAGGCACACACTATCAACCATTGAAGTAATTTGCCACAAACAAGTCGCAAAAAATCGGATAATTCTCCGAATTACTCAAGGTAACAGTGTAAATCTCTAATAAAAACCTAATGAATAGTGAGTTACACATAGGGATTAATTAAAAAACAGCCTTTAGTGTTGATGTATCTGTATTGATACTTTTTTTTAGCATCTTATGCTAGAACACGGTCAGCAAATTAACATTAATGCCACATGAAATCTAATTGCACATCACATATCCCCTAAATAGACTCCACTATTTGTGAGGATTATCACTTTATACAAAACAGCATAATGCACTGCACCAAAACAGATTTAGAAATGCACCAAGACAGGCAAAATCACGTACCGAATTTATATGCAACTTGAATGATTAACCATTTATTAATACACCACTTATTTATAAATAGCTTTGTAGCACGAACAAAAAAACCGACTTTAATAGTCGGCTTTTAATATTCGTTCTGAAGGTGAGTAACCTTGGGTGATTATTTTTCCCAACGCTCTGCAGCTTTCGCGTCTGAGTCTCGAGAGTCAACCCAACGAGTTGCTTCAGTGGTGCGTTCCTTCTTCCAAAACGGCGCTTTGGTTTTTAGGAAATCCATCACAAACTCACAGGCTTCAAAGGCCGCACCGCGGTGTGCACTGGATACACCAACGTAAACAATCTGGTCACCGATATCTAGGTCACCAACACGATGGATAACTCGCATCTTTTGGATTGGCCAGCGTGCCTCAGCTTGATCACAGATCTCGCTCAGTGATTTTTCTGTCATACCTGGATAGTGCTCCAGAGACAAACCAATCACATTGTCGCCAAGGTTCATGTCGCGAACTTTACCAACGAACGTCACAATCGCTCCGGCAGCTGTACCTTGAGCCAAGTAGTCGTATTCGTCGCCTACCGAGAAGTCCTCAGCTGTCACTAATACTCTTGGATCCATGCTTAGCCTCCAGTCACTGGTGGGAAGAAAGCCACTTCGTCGCCGTCTTTCACTTCAGCTGTCAGAGGTACGATTGATTGGTTAAGTGCAGCCAGAAGCTTCCCCTCTTCCAATGCGATATCCCATTTGCCTTCTTGTGTCACAAGATGACTACGAATCGCTTCAATCGTCTTAAATTGTGCATCAACTTCAACGCTGTCCACACCAACAAGTTCACGAGTTTGAGCAAAGAAAAGTACTGTAATCATGACTCCACCTTAAAGTGACCAGATTTACCACCTGTCTTCTCTAGCAGGCGCACGTTTTCGATAACAATGTCTTTCTGAACAGCTTTACACATATCGTAAATCGTTAACGCAGCCACAGAAGCAGCCGTTAGCGCTTCCATCTCTACGCCCGTCTTACCCGCAAGCTTACAAACAGATTCGATGCGAACCTTGTTTTCAGACTCGATAGCTTCAAGCTGCACTTCTACTTTAGTTAATAGCAGAGGGTGACACAGGGGAATCAGATCCCACGTCTTCTTCGCCGCTTGAATACCCGCAATACGTGCCGTTGCGAAAACATCACCTTTATGGTGGCTACCAGAGACAATCAGCTCTAGCGTTTCTGCCGACATTTGAACGAAGGCTTCCGCTCTCGCTTCACGTACTGTTTCCGCTTTAGCCGATACATCGACCATGTTTGCTTCGCCAGACGCGTTAATGTGTGTAAATTGGCTCATACTCAAACCGCCTTATACAGAAAGGTGTGGCATGAAGTTACAAGGACGGTGGCTAGCATCCATCTGTTGCTTGATGATCTTAGTCCAACCGGTGCGGCAAGCGCCTGTAGAACCTGGCATCGCAAAGATAACCGTGTGGTTAGCAAAACCCGCAATCGCACGAGATTGAATTGTCGAAGTACCGATCTCTTCGTAAGATACTTGACGGAATAGCTCACCAAAGCCTTCTACTTCTTTGTCGAACAGTGGCTTAAGCGCTTCAGGCGTGCTGTCACGAGAAGTGAAACCAGTACCACCCGTGATCATGATAGCTTGTACGCTTTCATCAGCGATCCATTTAGATACGATCGCACGGATCTTGTACATGTCATCAATAACGATTTGCTTATCAACCACGTTGTGACCCGCTTCTTTAGCATGCTCTGCTAGGTAACCGCCTGAAGTGTCGTTTTCTTCTGTACGAGTATCTGAAACCGTTAGTACTGCGATGTTTGCTGCTTGGAATTTGCTTTCTGCGTGACCCATTTGTTCACCTATATAAATTTTTCATTAGACTGATTCGCCCAGCCTGAAGAAGCTGAGCGATAAAATGCTTTAGAGTGTGTAGCGGGTTAACCGCCGATTGACGCCAAGTTTGGAGTCATGCCGCTGTTGCCATCGTGTAAGAAGTGGCTAACGGACTTGGTTTGAAGCTGAGCCTGAATTCGATCAATGAGTTCTTGCTCTTGTTGATCTTCTTGAATCAGATCTCTCAGTTCAACACCATGGTCGCCAAACAGACATAAGTGAAGTTTACCGGTCGCAGAAACGCGCAGTCGGTTACAACTCTCACAAAAGTCTTTCTCGTAAGGCATGATCAAACCGATTTCACCCTTGTAGTCTGGGTGGACAAACACTTGCGCCGGGCCATCGTTAACGGCTTTGACTTTTAACAGCCAACCATTAGCAATAAGCTGGTTGCGAATCGCAACGCCAGACACATGATGTTTATCGAACAACTCGTCCATCTCGCCGGTTTTCATCAGCTCGATAAAACGTAATTGAATAGGTTTGTCTTTGATCCAATTAAGGAAGGCTGGTAATTCCTGACTATTGAGGTCTTTCATTAATACGACGTTGACTTTGACTTGTTCAAAGCCAACCTCAAACGCTTTATCAATGCCTCGCATAACCTCAGTAAACTTATTCTCACCAGTGATCTGATGGAACATGCGCGAATCTAAACTATCCACGCTCACGTTTATATGGGTTAAACCAGCATCACGCCATTGCCCTACTTGTTTCTCCATGCGGTAGCCATTCGTTGTGGTGGCTACTTTTTCGATGCCTGGAGTAGAAGCAACGGTATGTATGATTTCAGGAAAGTCTTTACGCAGACTCGGCTCTCCGCCTGTAATGCGGATCTTTGAGGTACCACAATCTGCAAACGCTTTAACAACGCGTTTGATCTCGGGAACACTTAAAAAAGACGAGTTTTTTTGCCCTGACGGTTTGTAACCATCTGGTAAGCAGTAAGTACATTTAAAGTTACAGACGTCTGTAACCGACAAGCGCAAGTAATAAAACTTGCGATGGAATCTATCTTCGAATTGTTGCGCCACGGAACACCTTTCCAAACACGGGAGGCATAATCATTTCCAATTAAGCCCTTGTGACAACATGTCACTGGCTCTTGATGCGTATCGGTACAGCAAATACCACTGTGCGACTTAGCATGCGAGAGCTCGGAGTTATGGCAACTGAGCGTTATATTCACACGCGCAGTAGCTGAGTAATAAAATACTTAATATTTGTACGTGAATCTAGCTCTGATGGTAAAAAACGGGTCACATCGGCAAAAAAAAACGTATCAAACGCTCAAAATAACTCTTGTTGAGTATATAGCGAGAAGCATTTAACCTAAATTATAGTTGGTAATAACCTAACAAGAACAATAAATGAATATTTACTCTTCAAAGAAAGTCGTAGCAATCGGCGGTGGCCATGGCTTAGGTCGCATGTTAGCTGCATTAAAAGACTTTGGTAACAACGCAACTGGCATTGTTGCAACGACAGATAACGGCGGTTCCACCGGACGTATTAGAGATTGCCAAGGTGGCATCGCATGGGGAGATACACGCAACTGTATCAACCAATTAATCACAGAGCCTTCAATCAGTTCGATGATGTTCGAATACCGCTTTCGTGGTCAAGGTGAGCTAGACGGTCATAACTTGGGTAACCTAATGCTGACGGCGTTAGACAACCTTTCCGTTCGCCCATTGGAAGCAATTAACCTGATTCGAAATATGCTCAAGGTCGATGTCAATATCGTGCCGATGACTGAGCATCCTTCAGACCTCACGGCTCTATCAATGGACGGCCGCTGGGTTACCGGCGAAACCAACGTTGATGACATGACGGAAAAGCTGCGCATGATGGACTTGTCTCCAGAAGTGCCAGCAACCAAAGAAGCCGTTGCTGCCGTTGAGCAAGCAGACTGCATTGTCCTTGGCCCTGGAAGCTTTTTAACCAGTGTGATGCCCCCTCTTCTCCTTCCAGAGATTGGCAAAGCAATCTCTGAGAACACCAAGGCAAAAGTTATCTTCGTTGAAAACCTTTCACCAGAGCACGGTCCCGCAGGGAAAATGACGCTTCAAGAGCAATTGGAGTGGTGTGAACGTACCTGTAAGGCAAGGAAAATAGACATCGTGTTAGGCAATGAACCTCACCCGGAACTAGAAGTGCAATGGAATTGTGTGACCACAGATCTTGCATCGGCAAACCGAGATTGGCGACACGACCGTGTGAAGCTTCAACAAGCCATTGAAGCCCAGTTGGCGTAGCCATAGGTTCAAGCGACAAACAACAAAAAAGGAGCATGCTGCTCCTTTTTTAATCTCAGTAATAACTCGCTGTTTTAAAGGTCCGTCATCAACTGCTGATATTCAGTGTACGTCGATAACAGGAGGTCTTGCATATCTTGAAAATCAATCTCGGTTACAGGCAACGCTTGCTTCACTTTTGCGTCTAAGCTAATCGCAAAACTACACAAAGAATCCGCACCAAAGCTTGCTGCGCTGCTCTTAAGCGCATGACTGATATCAGCCAAGTACTTAGAGGTATCCGACTCTTTATTTATCTCTAGGTGTTCGTAGTAGCCTTTCAACTCACCTAAAAAGATTTCCAGTAAAACCGGGACATTCTCTTGGCCTATTTCGCCGGCAAGCTCATCAACTTTTTGCTGATTTAATACTTTCGTCATTATTATTTTCTTATTGTTTGTTGATTACTGCTTCGCATTCCACGTTTGCAACTTACGGTATATCGTCGATGGACTGACATCTAAGAAACCTGCCGCACGAGGGATGTTGCCATCACACGCTTTAATGGCCTGCTCGATAGCCGTTTTCTCAGTGATCCACAATGGGAAAATATCTTTTACCGTGATGTCTTCATTCTGCTTCTCTTTCAATCGCAGACTGTTTTCAATCGGTTGGTTCAACGGTGGTGGAAGCATGTTGAGAGTAATCTCTTTGCCGTTATTCAAAACCACCACGTTCCGCAACACGTTTTGTAGCTGACGAACGTTACCCGGCCACTCATATTGATTAAAGCGATCAAGTACTTCCTGAGCAAAACGTACAAACGCCTTCCCCTCCTCGACCGACATATAGCCTAGCAGAGAATACGCGATCTCGATGACATCTTCACCACGCTCACGCAATGGCGGCAAGTGCAATGGAATCACGTATAAACGATAGTATAAATCTTCTCTAAAGCGACCTTCTTGTACTTCTTTCCAAGGGTCACGGTTGGTCGCACACACAAAACGAACGTCGACACTCTTCATCTTCGAAGAGCCGACTTTTTGGAAAGTACCGGTTTGGATAAAGCGCAGCAGCTTGGTTTGCAGCTCTAAGTCCATTTCGCACAGTTCATCAAGGAACAGTGTTCCACCATCAGCAAGCTCAGCAGCACCTTGGCGATCGGTCGCAGCACCGGTAAAGGCACCTTTAACGTGGCCAAACAGCTCACTTTCAATCAGGTCTTTAGGGATAGCGGCACAGTTAATCGCGATGAACGGCTTATCGCCACGCTTACTCGCCGCATGAATGGCTTCTGCACATACCTCTTTACCGGTACCACTTTCACCAGTAATGAAAATGCTCGCCTTACTCGATGCAGCAGAATCGATAGTTCGGTAAACCTGCTGCATGGTTTGGCTGCTGCCGATAAAACCTTGGTAGTTCTGGTTTCCCGGGTGTTCCGAGCTATTTTTAAGTTTGGTGGCTTTGCGGATCGCATTATTCACCGTAATACGGAGTCGGTCGGCTTCACACGGTTTGATAAGGAAATCTTGAGAGCCATGACGCATCGCTTCTACAGCGGTATCGATAGAGCCGTGAGCCGTCATGAAGATAACTGGAACTTCAGGGTATTTTTGTTTTACAGCAAATAGTACGTCCATACCCGTCATATCAGGCAGACGTAGATCTAATAAAATAAGGTCTGGGATTCGATGATTCAAACTCTCGATTGCATCGCGGCCAGTGCCGACAATGTTGATATCAATTTCGAGCGGTGTAAGATACGAGCGATATAAAGCTGCTACCGAAGCGGTATCCTCTACCATCAACAAATACTTCGATTTGTTATCTAGCGTTTTTGATTGCATATCCTAGCCATTTATAATTTGCATTTCTTATTATAGTCGCATTCCGCTTTGCATTATGCAAATTAGCCACAGTATTTGTAGTGTGTTTTTTTACTTGCTTCAAACAATCAATGTTTTATCTATCTGGCACGAACGATGCAACGGTATAAATGACCTTCGGGTCACCTAGCCAACTGACGTTGTTAGTGGACCGATTGTTCACAAACGTAAGCCAGTAGAACATTTACTACTGGCTGTTTTTTTGTCTGAAACACTCTCAATTCTTGTGTTGAGGGGGATCAATTCTCGAGCGAAAAGTGAGATTAGCTGTTAGTAATAAACTGCTTTCTTAACTGATCAATTTCATCACGCTTCTGTGCGGCCAATTCAAATTCCAGATTCTGAGCATGCTGATACATCGCAGATTCTAGCTTGCTGATCTCTTTATCAAGCTGTTGCGGCGTAAGTACTGCATAACTTTCAGAAGGCTCTGCCACCTTAGATAGTGGAACTTGTTTCGATTGGCGCTGCTGCTTCGACTTGGTTAGATCACCCAGTTCCATAATGTCTTTGATATTGCGTTTCAACGCTTGCGGAGTGATGCCTTGCTCTTCGTTGTAGGCTTGCTGTTTCTCGCGACGACGATCGGTTTCATCAATCGCTTTTCTCATCGACTTAGTAATCGAATCACCATAAAGGATTGCTCGACCTTCCAAGTTACGAGCAGCACGACCAATGGTTTGAATCAGAGAACGCTCAGAACGCAAGAAGCCCTCTTTATCTGCATCAAGAATCGCCACCAGCGACACTTCAGGCATATCCAAACCTTCACGAAGTAAGTTAATGCCCACTAACACATCGAACTTGCCCAAACGTAGGTCTCGGATGATCTCTACACGCTCAACGGTATCGATATCCGAGTGCAAGTAACGCACTTTAACGCCGTGCTCACTTAGGTATTCGGTTAAGTCTTCTGCCATTCTCTTGGTCAACGTGGTAACCAAAACACGCTCTTCTTTCACTGAACGGATTCTGATTTCAGACAGCAAGTCATCCACCTGCGTCGCGACAGGTCTTACTTCGATGATTGGGTCTAACAGACCAGTAGGACGTACCACTTGATCAGCAATCTCGCCATCTGATTTTTCAATCTCGTAATTACCTGGTGTTGCCGACACAAAAATCGTTTGTGGGGCTATAGACTCAAATTCTTCAAACTTCATTGGGCGGTTATCCAATGCAGAAGGCAGTCTAAAACCAAACTCGACCAAGGTTTCTTTACGAGAACGGTCACCTTTATACATCGCACCAATTTGCGGCACAGTCACGTGTGACTCATCGATGATCAGCAAACCATCATCAGGCAGGTAGTCAAATAACGTTGGCGGCGCTTCCCCTTCCGCACGGCCGCTCAAGTATCGTGAATAGTTTTCGATACCGGAACAGAAGCCAAGCTCAGTCATCATCTCAATATCAAACTGAGTTCTTTGAGAGATACGCTGCTCTTCCAAAAGCTTATTGTTGTCTTTTAAGTATTGAGCACGATCGCGCAGTTCGTCCTTGATGTTCTCAATCGCCTCAAGGATTTTTTCTCTTGGCGTTACATAGTGAGTTTTTGGATAAACCGTAAAGCGCGGCAAGTCTCTTTGTTTCACCGCACCAGTCAGAGGATCAAAAATACTAATACAGTCCACTTCGTCATCGAACATCTCAATTCGAACCGCATCTTGGTCAGATTCAGCCGGAAAGATATCAATCACCTCACCACGAACACGGAACTGACCACGTTCAAAGGCGACATCGTTTCTTGAATATTGCAGCTCAGCCAATCGACGCAGGATGTCTCGCTGATCCATCACCTCGCCACGACTCAAATGAAGCATCATCTTCAAATAAGACTTAGGATCACCCAGACCGTAGATAGCCGACACAGAAGCCACAATGATGGCGTCTTTTCGTTCTAATAAGGCTTTGGTTGCCGAAAGCCTCATTTGTTCGATATGAGCGTTCACAGACGCATCTTTCTCGATGAACGTGTCCGTGGTTGGAACGTAGGCTTCAGGTTGGTAGTAATCGTAGTAAGAAACGAAATACTCAACGGCATTGTTTGGAAAGAAAGATTTCATCTCACCGTAAAGTTGAGCCGCCAATGTCTTGTTAGGCGCTAACAGAATCGCAGGTCTTTGAGATTGGGAAATGACGTTGGCAAGGGTAAAGGTTTTACCTGAGCCCGTTACCCCTAGTAGAGTTTGATGTGCCAAACCAGAATCTAATCCGTCTAGTAATTTGGTTATCGCTGTCGGCTGATCACCGGACGGGCTGTAGTCCGATACCAAGTCAAAGAGTTTACTCATAGGTCGCCATTTCCATACTGTTTTTTTAATCAGGTCATTGTCACTCTAGGAGGAGTGTCGTTGCAACAATTATCTAGAGAAATGCATCTTAAGATCAGAGATCAGTTATAGCTTTTATTTTTAGAACTTGGTATTATCCGTGCCCTGCAAAGTTTCCCCAGCTAAATTACTCGAATTTTAATCCACTACTTTTCCCCAAAAAACCTAAAAATACCGCTTGTTTTACTGTTCGTTTTATAATCTACAAAAGTTATACAATTGCGACATTTTGCTATAAATCTTTTAAATACATTACGTTAGATAAGGTTTTTACATTTTTCGATTTATCCCGATTATTGTTGTTAAAGTTTCACACACACACTTATCCACAATTTTGGTGGATAACTAAAGCAAAGCTAAATCCTATAAGGCGTTCAAGAAAGTAAAGTTTTTTATCTTACTTTTTTCTGATATTTTTTATTGACAGAAATCCGGACAATTATTAGAATTCGCGTCGCTAACAAGCAATTCCCCTTTAGTTCAGTTGGTAGAACGGCGGACTGTTAATCCGTATGTCGCAAGTTCAAGTCTTGCAAGGGGAGCCAAATTCAGAAAAAAGCTCAATCGAAAGATTGGGCTTTTTTCGTATATAGCTGCGACTAACTTGTTCCAAGTTAATGTCACAAACCTAGCCGCCCGCGTTCAAGTCTCGACAAGGGGGCCAAATTTAAAGAAGCCGCATCACTCGATGCGGCTTTTTGCGTTTTAGTGCTTTGGGCTCGTATTTTACTCGCCTCTTTCACTCCTCTTTTTGATAGTTCTTAGCACAAAAAGCCACAAATATGACCCTATTCGTAGGAAGCAAATCGAGTTCAATTCAAGAATGATCTTATGAAAGATCCAATTCAACTACTCCTACAAACTTGTCTCACGAAGTAAAAATTGGCCGTCTATACTTACGGTAACTTTAATAATCAATCGATTACCTGATGTTTTTTTCACCAAGTGTCTAAATCCCTAGTGATCCTTGGTTGTTATTAGGTGAGCAAAGCAGGATAATATCGGGATCGGAATCTCAAGAATTAATCCATTATGACCGAATACCTTTTGTTGTTGGTTGGCACAGTGCTGGTCAATAACTTTGTGCTAGTGAAGTTTTTAGGACTATGTCCATTTATGGGAGTCTCCAAGAAACTGGAGACTGCGATTGGCATGGGCCTCGCGACGACTTTCGTTCTAACGTTAGCGTCGGTCTCTGCATACCTAGTAGAAACCTACATCCTTACCCCTCTGGGTATTGAATACCTGCGTACCATGAGTTTCATCTTGGTTATCGCGGTGGTTGTTCAATTTACGGAAATGGTCGTTCACAAAACTAGCCCGACTCTTTATCGCCTGCTGGGTATCTTTCTGCCTCTTATCACCACCAACTGTGCGGTATTAGGTGTGGCACTTCTGAACATCAATGAAAACCACAACTTCATTCAGTCGATCATCTATGGTTTCGGCGCAGCGGTGGGTTTCTCTCTTGTATTAATCCTATTTGCTGCAATGCGTGAACGTATTGCGGTTGCTGATGTTCCAATGCCATTCAAAGGCGCATCGATTGCGATGATCACAGCAGGCTTAATGTCTTTGGCATTTATGGGCTTTACTGGGTTGGTGAAATAAGCATGAGTACCATTTTAATTGCGATCATTGCGCTAGCCGTTTTAGCCGCTGTTTTTGGCGCTATTTTGGGCTTTGCTTCTATCCGCTTTAAAGTTGAAGCCGATCCTATCGTCGATCAAATCGACACCATCTTACCGCAAACTCAATGTGGCCAGTGTGGCTACCCTGGCTGTCGCCCATACGCAGAGGCGATCGCTAACGGAGACAAGATCAACAAATGTCCTCCGGGCGGCCAAGCAACCATTGAGAAGCTAGCAGATTTAATGGGCGTAGAAGTTGAAGACTCCGCTCATGACTTAGATAACAAAGTAAAAACCGTTGCCTTCATTCACGAAGATATGTGTATCGGCTGTACCAAGTGTATTCAAGCCTGCCCTGTTGACGCCATTGTTGGTGGCACCAAGGCACTGCACACAGTAATTAAAGATGAATGTACAGGTTGTGATCTATGTGTCGCACCGTGCCCTACTGACTGTATTGAAATGATTCCAGTGGCAACAACGACTGAAAATTGGAAATGGCAGATGAACATCATCCCTTTTACTGATATCACTAACCAAGCGACTGATGCGACTGCGTCAGAGCCTAAAGCATAGGGTTAGTATGATCTCTTTAATTGAACAAATTCGCACGGGCTCTATTTGGAACTTCCCTGGTGGCGTGCACCCTGCTGAAAACAAGAAACAGTCGAATACTACTGATATCGTCCATGCAAGGCTTCCAGAAGAAATCGTTCTTCCTGTGAAACAGCACATCGGTAAGCTGGGGAACCTATTGGTTGCTGCTGGCGACACTGTGTTAAAAGGTCAGCAACTTACGGCCTTAGACACAGGTTTTACTTTGCCAGTACACGCACCAACATCGGGTGTGATTACCGCTATCGAACCGCGAACTACCGCTCACCCTTCAGGCTTGAGCGAAATATGCGTGGTTATTAAACCTGATGGCCTAGACACTTGGATTGAAAAAAATCCAGTTGAAGATTTTTCGACAAAGACTTCTGACGAACTGCTTGATGTGATTCGCCAAGCTGGTATTTCAGGCATGGGCGGCGCAGGTTTCCCTACGGCTAAGAAGCTTCAATCAGGCTTAGGTCGTACCGACATTTTGATCGTCAACGCTGCGGAATGTGAACCTTACATCACCTCTGATGACAAGTTGCTTCAAGAACATGCCGACGAAGTATTAAACGGCATCGAAGTGGTTGAACACATTCTTCAACCAAAGCTGACGGTTATCGGCATTGAAGACAACAAACCAGATGCGATAAAAGCACTTGAGATTGCAGCGAAAGACAAAGATATCGTCATTCGCGTTATCCCAACCAAATACCCTTCTGGTGGTGAGAAGCAACTTATCAAGATCCTCACCAACAAAGAGGTTCCAGCTGGCGGCATTCCTGCAGACATTGGTGTTTTGGTTCAGAACGTCGGCTCTCTTTACTCGATTAAGCGAGCGGTAATTGACGGCGAACCTGTGGTTAACCGCGTTGTGACATTAACCGGTAAAACCTTTAAGCAACCTCGTAACGTTTGGGCGCTATTAGGCACACCAGTACATGAGTTACTTGAAGAGTTTGGCTACAAAGCAGATAAAAAACTGCCGCGTTTAATTTTGGGCGGCCCGATGATGGGCTTTACCTTGCCGCATGCCAATGTGCCAATCACCAAAACGTCGAACTGTATTTTGGCGCCAACGCGTCGTGAGATCTCACCAAGCACTTACGAGATGGAATGTATCCGTTGCAGCGCATGTGCTGAAGCTTGCCCTGCGTCTCTACTTCCTCAACAACTGCAATGGCACGCCAAAGCCAACGAGTTGGATAAGTGTGAAGAGCTAAATATTAAAGACTGTATTGAATGTGGTGCATGTGCATTTGTCTGCCCAAGCGAAATCCCTCTTGTTCAGTACTATCGCCAAGCAAAAGCTGAAATCAAAACTCGAAAAGATGAAGCCGCTGCTGCAGAACGCGCCAAGATTCGTTTTGAAGAGAAGAACGCTCGTATGGAGCGTGATAAAGCCGAACGTGAAAACCGCTTTAAAAAAGCCGCAGATAACCGCCGTAAAGATATGAAAACATCCGGCGGTGATGATGCTATTGCTGCTGCGATTGCTCGTGTTAAAGCACAAAAAGCCGCTGCGGATCAGGCTCCGAATGAAGAACCAGCAGTGAAACCTGCGGTTGCTGCCGCTATTGCGAAGGCAAAAGCGAAACAAGCTGCAGCTCAAAAAGCGGAAGGCGCTGAACCAGACAACTCTGAAATGTCTAAACTGCGTGAAGAGCGCAAGCGTCAAGCGAGAGAGCGCAAGGCACAACAAGCAGCAGCCGATACTCCTGCAGAAAGCTCAGGCGATACGAAGAAAGACGCCGTTGCTGCTGCGATTGCTCGCGCTA